>JALYYM010000547.1 GCA_030946565.1 Bacteroidota bacterium
AAACCTCACTACTATTCACGTTATTTCAATGGTGTGCTGCCTGTTCGCTATAGGCTTTGCTTCAAGAAGCTTTAGAAAACATTTACTGTCAATAAGAATAGTGATGATGCTTACGGTATTGGTGGCAATGTTTATTTTATTATTTGATATTTACCAGATAGTATAGGCTATTTATATTCATACTCAATTTTACCAAGCATTCTTTTTTCTTTGGAATAGCATTTTTCTGTTTCGCGGAGTTTTTTGTCATTGTAAGTATATCTCCAGATGAAGTAGTTATCTCCGCCGACTGCAGTGGAAATCATTTGTACAAGCTGATTTGCAGAATTGTACTCATACATATAATCTGGTAAGAGGCGGCCCGCTCTTTCATTGAAATGAACAACATCGGTAAGCCGGTTTTTATCGTCGTAATAGTAGAAATATTTTTTATCAGTTGTATTCGTTCCTTGCACATTTTCTTCAATTACTTTTCCCTTATCATCACTTACAAAATGAATGGTTGATACCAGGAGGCTATTTTTTTTTCTTTCCATTTTTACAGGCTTCCCATCGGCATCATAAAAGTATTCATGCGTTTCTATAATCGAATCATTCTCTTCATCTCCTTTTGTTACAATGCTAACTAAAGAAGGATTGCCTTTATCATTATATTCATAAGAGGTGATGCTGCTCGCGGTGGGCGTTTCATCCATTGTTTTTACTACATGCCCATCATTATTGTAATCAGAAATTAAAAGCGCCTGGCCTGTGATATAAGATTTTGAGATCATCTCTGATTGCGAATAATTTTTATTAATTTTTTTCTCACAAAAGAAGCCTTCACTTGGCTCGCCATCATCTTCATAGCTGTGGATTTTCACTGTCTTTAAACTTTCATTTTTTAAAATGGAAAACTCTTTGGTAAGCTGTTGATTGTTCCAAATATCCTTGTAAAAATATTGAGCCCTTGCAGGGGAAATCGTGATAAAAAGAAAGAGAAATACCGGGGTATAAAAGTGTAATAGTTTCATTGCCATTTCAAGAGGAAATTTGATTTTATTCAATAGTGTTTATTGAACGTGTAAAATAACTTATTAATTATGTAAGCAGATTTTGTTTGTTATTTTTAACCACAATTTATAAAAATCAAATCGCGGGAATTACCACTTCCATGCTGTTTCTCCCTATTTTTCAATATAAAATTTACTATGTCAACACAAGATAACGGGATCGAAAGATTAGTAACTATTATGAATGAGTTACGTGACAAATGCCCCTGGGATAGAAAACAAACTATCCACGCTTTGCGTCAGCAGACTATAGAAGAAACTTACGAACTTGCAGATGCAATAACAGACAAGAATTGGAAAGGGATAAAAGAAGAATTGGGCGACCTGCTGCTTCACATTATTTTTTATGCAAAAATCGGCGAAGAGCAAAATGAGTTTACGCTTCGTGAAGTTGTAGATGCAGTTTGTGAAAAACTAATAACGAGGCACCCACACATTTACGGTGATGTAGCCGTTGCCGATGATGAAGAGGTAAAAAGAAACTGGGAACAAATCAAGTTGAGAGAGGGCAAAGAATCCGTACTAAGCGGTGTGCCAAAGTCGTTACCCGCTATGGTAAAAGCGATGCGCTTGCAGGAGAAAGCAAGGCAGGTTGGTTTTGAGTGGGAAAACAAAGAGCAGGTGTGGGATAAAATAGAAGAAGAAAAAAATGAATTGCTCGAAGCTGTTAACGCTGGAGATCCAGATCATATTGAAGAAGAAGCCGGTGATCTTTTCTTTTCCGTGATTAACTATGTGCGGTTTTTACAGGTAGATGCGGAAAACGCCCTTGAGATAACTAATAAAAAATTTATAAGCCGCTTTACTCAAATGGAACAGCTTGCAAAAAAGAATGGTAATAATTTAATCAACATGTCGTTGCCTGAGATGGACGCGATGTGGAATGAAATTAAGAAACAAAATAAAGTACATTGAATTTTAAAAACACAAATTCTTTCTTTGGAAGAAATGGTTTTTTGTTGGTGATAGCCGCATGGCTGTTGACCATTTCTTTTATTATAGACAATTACTGGAGTGGAAGTGCGTCTAATACTTCTGTGCAAAAAGTAATACAGAAGAATATTGTAAAGACTCAAAAGAATATTGAGCAGTTTTATAAAGATTCAGCATTAATAAATAAAATCACAGATGGGAAATATAATAAGAAAGAACTCGAAGATCTTGTTGAAAAAAAGTTTTTCATTTTTATTTACAGGCTCACATCTTTAAATGAAAAGCTTCCTGTTTTTTGGAATACCGAGGTGATTGAGCCGGACTCAACTGTGTTAAATGCGCCTCAGGGCACTTCTTTTCATAAGCTTATAAATGGCTGGTATATTATTGATAAAAGAAGATACCAAACTATTAGCAGGCCTGCTTTTGAGATGATTACATTTATACCGGTCAAGTGGAGTTATTATGTAGAAAATAAGTATTTACATAATTCATTTGAAGCCGTAAAGAAGGTTGATAACGCCTATAAGATTAGCCTTGCGCCAACCAAGCTAAAGATAAAAGATATAAAAGGCAAGGTATTGTTTTACCTAAAGCAGGTAGAGAAAGCAGCCGCTGCACCTGATAATACTATATCACTATGGTTAAGAGTACTCGCGGCTATCCTTGTTTTATCTTTCATTCATAAGCTTGCGAAATTTTATGTTGAAAGAAAGGGCTTTTGGATTGGCCTTACCATACTTATATTAAGCGTGCTGGCGTTAAGAATTGCAAGTTATTTTTTGCCCATACCGTTGAATTTTCGGCAGTTGGAATTATTCGATCCTGCCATCTACGGTTCCAACATGGTTTTTAGCTCTCTTGGAGATTTGCTCATTAATTCGTTATTGTTTATCTGGATAGTTTTATTCATCCGCTTTCATTTTCGAAATGCAACTACCGGCATTCGTTTCGATACAAACCTAAAAAAATATGCCGCGATACTTATCCTCGCAGTTCTTATGATCGGTTTTACCTTGATCTGTGGCAATATCGTAAAAAGCCTTGTTTCTGATTCTCAAATTTCTTTTGATGTAATAAATTTTTTCACTTTAAATATTTATTCTGTTATAGGTTTCATTGTTCTTTGTTGTGTTGCCACCGGCTATTTTTTCCTCGTACAAATTTTATTGCAGCCGGTTAAAAATGAAATTAAGCCTGACAGGTACGATCTCTATTTTGCTGTTTCAATTTTAGGCCTCATTTTTCTTACATTAAGGCTTCATTCGGCGTATGTAACTTTTGATCTTTGCCTGCTCGCCTGGCTGTTGGTTTTTATTTATCTTCTCAGTGTAAGGTTCCTTTCGCTGCATGCGTTTGATCTTATTTCTTCGCACTTTATTTTTTGGCTGTTTTTCTTTTCGGTTTCTATTACAGCCGTGATTGTATTTCATAACAGGAAGAAAGAGATAGAGCAACGAAAACATTTCGCGGAGAATCTTGCCAACAAAGCTGACCCTTCCGGCGAGGTAATGATGAACATTGTGCTTACAGATTTTAGCAATTCTTTTCTTTCTGAAATTTTTGAAAGGTTTGCAAACCGCGATCAAAACAAACAATTAAAAGATAGCCTTGTTAATGAAAATTTTTCCGGGTATCTTAATAAGTACGATACAAAAATTTACACCTTTGGGCCGAGTGAATCGCCACTGTACAATGATGACTCAACCAATTACAATGCTTTAAATACAATAGTACAAACGCAGGGGAAGCCAACAGAAATCCCTGGCCTTTATTATTATGATGTTTCGTATGACCGCTTTAATTATATAAGTAAAAAAGTCGTAACAGATACTACAGGTGCAACAGAAGGATATATTTTTATTGTTTCGAAACCAAAAAGATATAAGAGTGATGCGCTATACCCGGAACTTTTTTCCAAGGGAAATACAAACTCTATTGAAAGCTCTTCAGTATATGCATTTGCTGTTTATAAAAAAAGCCAGCTTGGCAATAGTTATAATGACTATCCTTTTCCAACCACCATTGATTCCTCTCAGTTTACCTACAATGAATTCCGCATAGTACATAATGATGGTTATGAAGAGCTTTGGTACCGTGCCAATGCAGATAAAATAATTGTGATAGCAAGGCAGGATAATTTTTTTATAGAATCAATTACTTTGTTCGCGTATCTCTTCTGTTCTTTTTTATTAATAACAGTTATTTTTAATTTGCTTAACCAGTTACTGGCAGAAAAAATATTTACAGGCCGTTATAGATCGTTCTGGCAATTCACTATTCGCAACCAGGTACATGGCACCATTATATCTATCAGTATATTTTCATTTTTGATAATTGGCGTTACAACTATTTTATTTTTTATAAGCAGGTACCATAGCAACAATCGTGAAAAACTTAGCCGTACAATACATGTTATGGAAACTGAAGTCCGAAATTCTATTGATACGATACCTGCTCTGCAAAGGCGTTTACAGAGTATTGGTAAAATGGTGAACAGTCAGTTGGAAGTGACTATTAATAATGTATCCGCCATTCATGCTGCAGATATTAATCTATATGATCTCAATGGCAACCTGCAGGTCTCTTCATTACCGCTGCCCTACGACAAAGGTATCGTGAGTAAGAAAATGGATCCGATTGCTTTTTATCATTTGCATGAATTAAAAGATGTACAATTTTTCCAGGAGCAAAAAATTGGCGACCTGGAATACCTCAGCAATTATGTGCCTGTGAGAGATGAGAGCGGTAAAGAATATGCGTATATCAACATTCCATATTTTGAATCGCAGAATAAACTGGAAGATGAAATTTCAAACTTCCTGGTAACAATAATTAATCTCAATGCTTTTATCTTTTTAGTAGCAGGCATAATTGCGCTTTTTATTACTAATCGAATTACGCGTTCGTTTTCTCTTATAAGCGATAAAATGAAAGAAGTAAATCTTGAAAAGCGAAATGAAGAGATTGTATGGAACAGGCAGGATGAAATAGGCGAGCTCGTAAATGAATACAATAACATGGTAAAAAAACTTGACGTAAGTGCGCAAATGCTTGCCAAGAGTGAGCGTGAGGGCGCATGGCGGGAGATGGCACGGCAGGTTGCACACGAAATAAAAAATCCCCTTACGCCGATGAAACTTAATCTTCAATACCTGCAAAGAGCTATTGATAACAATTCACCGGAAGTACAAAGCATTTCATTGTATGTAGCTAATGTGTTGCTGGAGCAAATAGATCATCTCTCACAAATTGCAAGTGACTTTGCTCAATTTGCAAATATTGGCAATTCAAGAAACCAGCTTTTTGATGTAAACCGGACATTGGAAAATGTAGGAACGCTTTATTCAACCAACGGAAAATTACAAACAATTAAAAATTTGTATCCTTACGAATTATTGATTGAGGGTGATAAAACCCAGGTCAACCGGCTCTTCACTAACCTGCTGCAAAATGCGGTGCAATCTGTACCTGAAAGCAGAAACCCGGTAATTGAGATAGCGAGTACATTAAAAGATAACAAAGCGATCGTGTCAATAAAAGATAATGGCATTGGTATTTCTCCCGATAAATACAATAAAATATTTACTCCAAATTTTACTACCAAAACTTCAGGGACAGGACTTGGCCTTGCTATGTGCAAAGGGATAGTTGAAAAGATGAATGGAAGAATATGGTTTGAAACCCTTGAAGAAAAGTCAACTACTTTTTTTGTAGAGCTTCCGGTTGCCGAAGCTTAGTTGTATGCGTGATATAACGATGTGGGTTATACGATGTTT
>JALYYM010000553.1 GCA_030946565.1 Bacteroidota bacterium
GGTTTAATACCAATACCATTTGTATAGTAGAGCAATTGGGGTTGGCTATTATTTTATCATCCTTGGATAAGGCATCAGCATTTACTTCCGGCACAACTAATTTTTTCGATGCATCCATGCGCCAGGCAGAAGAGTTATCAATAACGGTAATACCGGCTTCTGCAAATTTGGGAGCTAAAGACAAGGAAGTACTTCCGCCTGCGGAAAACAAAGCCAGAACGGGCTTTGCAGCAATTGCATCATCAGCAGAAACTACTTTGTATTTTTTATTTTTAAAAGTAATTTCTTTTCCAATAGATTTTTCAGAAGCTACCGGTATAAGATCTGTAACAGGGAAATTTCTCTCTTCAAGAATTTGAAGCATTTTAGTACCCACCAAGCCAGTTACACCAACTACAGCAATTTTCATTTATATTTTTATTTAAGTGTTTGCAAAAATACAGTAAAGAGATAAAGTAATTATCTTTAAAACCAAGCTACTGTTTATGATTAGAAATTTCCTTTTCTGCTTTTGCATTTTTATATTTTACACACCTGCCAAAGCCCAACTTTCTGAAAATTTTAATGATGGTGATTTTATAAATAATCCGGCGTGGGTAGGCGGAACACAGGATTTTTTAGTAAATGCTTCTATGCAATTGCAGAGTAATAGCACGGTTGTATCAAGCACTTATTATATAAGCACAGCAAATACTTTGGCTAATAATGCTGAATGGAACTTTTATGTGCAAATAGGATTTAATCCATCTTCTGCAAACTATATTGATGTGTACCTAATAGCTTCTGCAAGTGATTTAACGGCAAATTCTACGACAGGCTATTTCGTGCGTATAGGAAATACTAACGATGAAATATGCTTATATCGTAAAGACAATGGAGGAGTGGTAACAAAAATTATAGATGGTGCGGATGATATACTTAATAAGAGTAGTAATGTGATGAACATAAAAGTAGTCCGGGATGCATCCAATCAGTGGATACTGAGCAGGGACTTAAGCGGCACTGGTAGAAGCTATACTGCTGAGGGAGCAGTGACAGATGCTACTTACACCTCAACTTCATTTTTTGGATTTTTAGTAAAGCAAAGCACAAGTTCTTTTTTTCAAAAACATTTCTTTGATGACATTGAAATAAAGCCTTACGCACCTGACGTTATTCCACCAACAATTGTTTCTGCAACCGCAGTTGGCCTAATGGCTGTTGACGTACTTTTTAGTGAACCTGTTGAACTTAGCAGTAGCCAGCTAATCGCTAATTATTCAGCCAATAATGGCCTTCGCATGCCTGTCTCCGCTACTATTGATGCAACGAATCCATCGCTTATACATTTAACTTTCACTACTTCCTTTACTAACTATTTAGCATACACGCTTTCAATAAATAATGTAAAAGACTTAGCAGGAAATGCCATAAGTAATGGCTCGGCAGGGTTTAGCTTTTACACACCGCAACAATACGATATAGTAATTGATGAAATAATGGCAGACCCAACCCCGCAGGTAGGCTTGCCAAATAATGAATGGATAGAGTTGAAAAACACTTCGGCCTTCCCAATTAATTTACAGGGCTGGCGATTGGCAGACTTGTCGGGGCAAACAAGCCCTATGCCTAATTTCATCTTGAAGCCAGATAGCTTTGTGATTGTATGTACCGGCTCGGCAGTTCCTGCTCTTTCGTCTTTTGGCAACACCATTAGCGTAACAAGCTTTCCCTCACTTGGTAATGATGGCGACCAACTATCACTTACTTCTGCAACGGGTAAAACAATACATGCGGTTCAGTATTCTTCTTCATGGTATAAAAATGATTTAAAAAAAGACGGCGGCTGGACGCTCGAAATGATAGATACAAAAAATGCATGCAGTGGCATCAGCAACTGGAAAGCAAGCACAGATGCAGCGGGAGGAACGCCTGGTAAAAAAAATTCGGTAGATGCTGTAAATGCTGATGTATCAGCGCCAAAACTGCTACGTGCTTTTGCGACAAGCAGCTCAACTATTACTTTAGTGTATGACGAACCGTTAGATAGCCTTAGTGCGGCTACCGTCAGCAATTATAAATTTGATAATGGACTTTCAGCTTCCGGTGCGATAACGATTTCGCCGGTCTTTGATAAAGTAAATCTGCAACTGACTTCTCCTCTAACTCCCGGAACTGTTTATAACGTAGTAACGACAAATGTTACAGATTGCCAGGGTAATGCTATCAGCTCCGGAAATAACGCCCGGTTTGGCCTTTCGCAGGAAGCTGATAGCTTTGATATTGTAATCAATGAAATACTTTTTAATCCAAAGCCGGAAGGTGCAGATTATGTTGAATTGTATAACCGCTCTCAAAAAATAATTGACCTAAGCCATTTATATATCGCTAATCGTAATAGCAGCAATGCTATCAGCAGTATTCAGCAGGTAACAACAGAAAGTGTTTTATTATTTCCTAAAGACTTTATCGTGCTTACTGCCGATGAAGCTGCAGTAAAAAATCAATACATTACTACTAATCCAGATGCCTTTATTTCGGTCAGCAGTATGCCTTCCTTCTCAGACGACAAAGGCGATGTAATTATTTTAAACAACCAGGGAAATATTGTGGATGAAGTGAAGTATTCTGACAAATGGCATTTTCCACTGGTTACAAATACAGAAGGTGTTTCTTTAGAAAGAATAGATTACGACGGGCAATCAGTGCAAAGCAATTTTCATTCGGCATCAACTTCATCGGGGTATGGAACACCAGGATATAAAAATTCACAGTACCGGTTAGACGAAGAAGTCCAGGGAACAATAACTGCTACGCCTGATATCTTTTCTGCGGATAATGATGGTACTGATGATTTTGCAACGATAAATTACAGCTTTCCTTCCGCGGGTTATGTAGCTAATGTAACCATATTCGATGCTTAGGCAGGCCGGTTCGATACCTTCAGCGCAACTCACTAAGCGGTATAAAAGGCTACTATCGCTGGGATGGATTAGATG
>JALYYM010000592.1 GCA_030946565.1 Bacteroidota bacterium
ATAAAATCAATCAAAGAATCGGCCATGGGTGTAATTTTTCTTTGCTATAAATTTAAACAATCTTCTACGAAGTAAATAATTTGAAAATGATGAAAGTGCTTCAATATAACATTCAACTTAACGAGCGCAAGCGTGGGTTTCACCTTGTGACAGATGAAATATTTCGAAACCTTACTGAGATACAAATCATTAAAAAAGGCCTTTGCCATGTATTCATCCAACATACCTCTGCCTCTCTCACTATTAATGAAAATGCAGACCCTACAGTAAGAAAAGATTTTGAAATGTTTTTTAATAAGTCCATACCCGAAAATGATAGCGATTATGTACACGATTCAGAAGGACCTGAAGATATGCCTGCGCATTTGAAAGCGGCGTTGTTGGGTAGCTCGGTAACTGTTCCAATTACAAACGGAAGGTTTGCATTTGGTACGTGGCAGGGAATATATTTATGTGAACATCGCAATCGGGGATATAGAAGAAATTTGGTTGTTACGATTTGGGGAGAATAAAAGTTTTGCCTTTTGCTAATATGAAGAGAAAAAAAATACGAATACTAATTATTCTGCTGCTTATTATTTTGCTTATATCCTTTTTGCTTTTGGATAAATACGTGGGAGCGATATTTAAATTACATGGATAAGAAATGCAAAATCAAACTATGATGCCTTCGCTAACATATTCTCCACCTGCTGCTTTTGCATATTCAGTTTGCCATTATATTGTGCACCCAATTCTATCTCAAGGGTATTGGTAGTAATCTCGCCGCTTACATGGCCGGTCTTTTTTATTTCAAGCTGTGTTGTTTTTACATTGCCTTTTACAGTACCGAAAATAATGGCCGAACTAGTGATGATGTCACCTTCAACGATTCCTTTTTCACCCAACACTACGCCGCCACTTACGTTTATGTTGCCAATAATTTTTCCTTCAATTCTGATGACTGATGAGCCTTGTAATTCTCCTGTGAATACATATCCTTCGCCGATGATCGTGGAAATTTCGTTTTGATTAATTTCTAAAGGTTGCTCTTTGCTGTTCTTTTTAAACATAATTAATTAAGGGTTAAATAAGATGCGGGATTAATTTTTTGTCCATCTCTGTGTATCTCGTAATGAAGGTGCGGCCCGGTTGATCTGCCGGTAGAGCCTATGTCACCAATCCTTTGCCCGATGTCAATTTTTTGCCCGGGCCTTACTAAAATTTTTGATAGATGGCCGTATAGTGTTTCATAGCCATTACCATGTTTTAAAATTATACAGTTTCCGAACCCACCTCTTTCCCCGGCAAATAAAACCTGGCCTTTAGCCATTGCTTTTACCGGTGCACCAATTGGCCCTCTTATATCAAGGCCTTTATGCGTTTCCACTCCTGAGCCATCAAATGGGTTTTCGCGGGTACCAAAAGTAGAAGTAATAGCGCCTGTGAAGGGCAGGCCTAACGGTGTATAGGATATATTATAAATGACCTTGTTTAAATATTTTTCATAAAAATCACTAAGCTCTTCCGGCGAAATAATATCGTTACCTGCCTCGCCGCCTTGCGGTAATTTGAATGCCGCGGGTATTCCTCTTGCCTTCAGGAAGCCATTTATAGTTAATAGTTCATTATCAATTTTGGTAAATCTTTTCCTGATAGTTGAAGTGTCAACTTTTTTAAAAGAGTTTTGCATTTTGTATATCGTTTTCGACAATGCATACCGGAGTTTATTTTGTTCAAATTTATTTGAAGCTAGGTAAAAGATTGTTACCAGTAACGAGAAAAAAATTAAGGATAGTATTGCCAGGTATTTCTTCCAATGTAGTAGCAGCCCGGTTGATATTTGAATTGGCTTTACCGGCTGAGCGGACTTATTTACAATCAGGATCGTGGTTTTTTCTTTTCTTCGTTTCATTATAGAAGATTAATAGGATAATGGCCGGAGAATTATTAACGCTGAAATCTTTTAATAATTGCCTTTAATCCATAAATGATCTTTTTTAATTTCTCAGCAGTATTTATTTCTCAAAAAAAATTATAAGTAAAAATATTTAGTCGTTGAAGAGGCTTATCAGCACAACGATCAATCTATTAATTTTAATCTTTTTAATCTAAAACATAGTTTAAATGGTTTGGTTACTGGCTTCAGTTTTAATGCAACCTTTTTAATATTCGTAAATTTATTCGCATAACTTTTATAACACCCGTAAACAGTTCAGTATGGATATCAACAACGCTTACCAACTTATTAAACAAAAACTAACGACATGGCTTAACGACATTATAAGATTGCTGCCTAATATTTTATTAGCAGCCCTGGTGTTGGTGATTGGTTTTTATATAGCCAAAATTGTAAAGAAAGTTGCTATAAAACTTATTGCAAAAGTTTCGCACAATACAACACTCAATAGCCTCTTTGGCTCTGTAATTCAAATTTTTTGCATCGGTGTAACGTTGTTCACTGTTCTTAGCATTTTGCAATTAGATAAGGCCGTGACGTCTATATTAGCCGGCGCCGGTATTATTGGTTTGGCCCTTGCTTTCGCATTCCAGGATATTGCTTCTAATTTTATTTCGGGCATTTTTATTTCCTTCAGGAGGCCGCTGCATATAGGCGATATAGTAAAAGTAAAAGATTATATGGGTAAGGTAGAAGAGATAAATTTACGGGATACTATTCTGCGCACTTTCCAGGGGCAAATGGTTATTATCCCAAATAAAGATGTGTTTCAAAACCCGATAGAAAATTATTCTTTACTGGGGAAGCGCCGGTTTGATTTGGTAATCGGTGTTTCTTATGGCGATGATCTTCAAAAAGTAAAAGATGTAACGCTGAACGCAGTGAAGGATATTGACGGCCTTTCAAAAGATGATGAGACTAGTTTATTTTACCAGGAGTTTGGTGATAGCTCAATCAATTTTTTCATACGGTTATGGATATGTTCACCGGAGCAACCGGATTATTTACGGGTAGGAAGCGATGCAATTATGCGCATAAAAAAAGCTTACGATGAAAACGATATCATGATTCCGTTCCCCATACGCACGTTGGACTTTGGCATAAAGGGTGGTGTTCCATTAAACGAAATTCCAATCAACTTTGCTGAGGCAAAAGAAAAAAAATTGCCGAAGGAATGAGAGCATAATGGTTATAACTTTTTGAGACAAGTTTTCTCTAAAGTTGATATAACCTTTTTACTTTTCCGCTCTTCATCTTCTGTATAAGGCGATGTAAACATGCTTACTTTCGCTGGCTTGAACACTCCGGATTTTTTGCTGCGATATGCGGGTATCTTTTATGGAACAAACCTCACACTGACATCCTGGAAGCGAAAGCACTTGAAACAAATGCGGCCGCTCTTTATAAAATCTTTATCACTGATTCAGTAACGGCAAAAACAACTTACCCCAATGCAGTTTTAAATGTTTCAGGAAAAGTAAAAAGTGTTTCTGTTAACCAGCAGCACCAGCAAATAATTCTATTAAAAACAAATGGAGCGGATGCGTCTGTTAACTGTACAATGGAAGAAAATGCAACCGGCATCAAAGCAGGATATGAGGTATCACTTAAAGGTTTTTGTATTGGCAACTCATTCTATACCGTTTATTACTCCTGTAAAAACTATTTGGAGTAGCCGGCAATAGTAAACTTATGCTTTGCTCTTCTTGCCTTCCACGCTTTCGGCATGATTGATTTTGCAGGCACTATTAATACGATTATGCGACGTTGGTAGAACCCCAACTAAATTTTATACCGAAAGAAAGAAAATTTAAAAGACTGTGATTAAAATAAAATAGCTAAATTATTTTTTAAAAAAAATATGCAAACGATCGCTTCGCCCGGTAACCTGCCGGTAAAGGGTAGTACCAGTCTTTTCGGAATTTCGTTAATCGCCGCATTAGCCGGATTTATTTTTGGATTTGACACCGTTGTTATTTCCGGCGCAAACCTTCCCATCAAAGAACTCTGGCATACTTCACCCTGGTTTCATGGCTTCTTTATTATGTCAATGGCGTTATGGGGTACGGTTGTGGGTTCCATGTTTGGAGGCATTCCCACCCAGAAATATGGCCGGAAAAAAGTACTGCTATGGATTGGGATTTTATTTAGTATTTCTGCCCTTGGCTCTGCAATTGCACCTGGCCCATACGTCTTTTCATTTTTTCGTTTCATAGGCGGTATAGGAATTGGAATTTCATCTGTTGCTGCCCCCACTTACATTTCAGAAATATCTACGCCCTCCACAAGAGGCAGGCTGGGCGCCATGTACCAGTTCAATATTGTATTTGGAATTTTATTAGCATTCTTATCCAATTATTTTTTCCAGGGGCTTGGCGGCCCAAACGCCTGGCGCTGGATGCTTGGTGTAATGACTGTTCCAGCGTTGATTTATACCATAATGGTTGTCGGTATCCCGGAAAGCCCGCGCTGGTTGCTATCAATAAAAAAGGATGCGATTGCGGCAAAAAAAATAATGCTTAGGCTGGGCGTACCCAACCCTGATGAAGAAATTAAGGCCATCCAGGTTAGTAACGAACACGAGTCTAAGGCCGGGCATAGTTCTAAGTTTTTTAGCTCGAAATATAAAACAGTTATCTGGCTGGCATTTATGATTGCCTTCTTCAATCAATGGTCAGGCATTAATTTCATTTTATATTATGCACCTGAAATTTTAGAACGGGCAGGCCTGGCCTCCAAAGAGTCATTGCTCAACTCGATAGCAATTGGCGGAACCAACCTGCTATTCACTTTCGTAGGCTTATATCTTATTGATCGCCTTGGCAGAAAAACATTGCTGATCATCGGTTCATTTGGTTA
>JALYYM010000607.1 GCA_030946565.1 Bacteroidota bacterium
ATGAATTATTCCCTAACAGGTATGGCATCGGCATGAAGGATTCAATAAATGGAAATGCTGATTTTTATTCTTTCAAAACTTTTGTTGCTGCCGCAAAAATATTTCCTTCATTTCTTGATGATGGCGAGGATAATGTAAATAAAAAAGAACTGGCCGCATTTCTTGCCAATATAGCCCAGGAAACGAGCGGCGGCTGGGAAACCGCACCGGGCGGTTATTTCAAATGGGGCTTATATTTTTTGGAAGAAAATTCCGGCGGGAACAGCTCTGCATATAACGATACGAGTAAGCAAAATTATCACGGCGTTGAAGGAGCTTTTTATTATGGCCGTGGCCCAAAACAACTAACATGGAATTATAATTATGGGCAGTTTAGTGAAGCATGGTATGGAAGTAAAGATACTTTACTGCAACATCCGGATTATTTATCGAAAAACCCATTGCTGTCTTTTGCTTCCGCTATATGGTTTTGGATGACGCCTCAGTTTCCGAAACCTTCCTGCCATGATATAATTACGGGTAAATGGACACCCACATCAATTGATAGTGCAAAAGGAAGATTACCCGGCTTTGGAGCCACGGTAAATGTTATTAATGGAGGAGTTGAATGTGGGGCCGGAACAGATATTCCAAAAACGAAATATCGCTATGAATATTACAAATATTTCTGCAATTATTTCGGAGTATCGCCAGGGAATAATATTAGTTGTGCAAATCAAAAGCCATTTGGACAATAGATAACATAGAAATTCAAAAACATCAAATGAAAAATGCTTCTGTTTATTTTTTCTTTTTGATAAATATTTTTGTCTGCTCCGGATGTAAAGCGCAGGAAACTTTTGGAGAAAATTATTTGCACCTAACTAAAACAATTTCGCTTTCCGGCGTAAAAGGAAGAATAGATCATTTAGACATTAATTTAAAAGATCAAATAGTTTATATAGCTGCTTTAGGAAATAATTCTGTTGAAGTTGTTGACCTCAATGCCGGAAAAGTATTGCATAGTATAACCGGCCTTGATGAACCGCAGGGCATAGCTTATATACCACAAACTGAAGAAATATTGGTAGCCAATGGCGGCAGCGGCGATTGCTATTTTTACAATGCCAGGACTTATGAAAAAGTTGCAACGATTCACTTGAGGTCAGATGCGGATGATGTGCGTTATGATTGTGTCTATAAAAAAATTTATGTGGGATATGGGAAAGGGGGTATTGCAATAATAGATGCAACAGATCATAAACAAACCGGCGATATTAAATTACCTGATCATCCCGAAGGATTCCAGGTTGATTCAAAAAATAATCTGCTGTATGTTAACCTTCCCGGCCCTGATCTTATTAGCGTAGCGGACTTAAAACAGTTAAAGATGATCCGTATCGTCAGCGAAAATTATCGCTCCGGCAATTTTCCCATGGCTATGGACTCCTCAGGCCATACCTTATTTATTGGCTATCGTCATCCGGGAAAATTGGCAATAATAAAAACGACGAGTGGCCATAGAATAAGAGTGAATGATCTGACAAATGACAGTGATGATCTTTTTTATGATGAAGTAACCAAACGAATCTACGTTAGCTGTGGGGGTGGATATACCAATTTAGGCTACATAAATATTTTTCAATTCGAGGGAGGAGATAAGTACAAGCAAATTGCAAATATTCCAACCCGAAACAATGCCCGTACATCGTTGCTCGTTCCGCAAATGCATCTTTTTCTTTTAGCAGAACCGTCTGACCGTAAGCATGAAGCGCAATTATTAGTGTATAAAATTCAATAATAGCCACTATGAAATGGCTAACAAGAGAGCATCCGAAAATAGATAGAATTGCCTGTCCGTGATGGAGCAGATGCAGTTATAGTCGTTGTGTAGAACGGCAATTAATAGTTCTTCCTTGTGTGGCAATTATCATGGAATACTATCCTAATTTTGGTATGCAAAATTCAGAAACTTTATTAATAATTGCGGCTGCTATAAAAGGATATTAGTAATAAGACAGAAACATGAAATAAATTAATCAACTAAAAAACTATATCATGAAAAAGATAATTCAGCTAATCATCGTTCTTCTTTGCGTATGCAACTTTTCCTTTTCCCAACAAAAGAACAATGCAGGCAAAGAAATGAAAATTAAAATGGGTGTGCTGAAACCACTCGACATTGCAATGATTGAAAAAGTTACGGGAATGAAGGGAAAGGAAAATGGCGGCCAATACAAGATAACGGTACCTCAGAATGATTTAAATGTTGTGGTTGATGGTTTTAAAATAATACCGCCCATGGGCTTGGGAAGTTGGGTTGCGTTTTCTCCTGCACCAGGCGGCGCTATGATAATGGGTGACATCATTCTTATGGAAACGGATCTGGCTCCTTTTGAACAGGAAGTTATTCACCAGGGCTTAACCATCTCCGCCATTCATAATCATTTTTTAAGAAATCATCCTGCTGTTATGTATATGCATATCGGTGGCATGGGAAAGACGGAAGAAATCGCAGAAAAAGTAAAAGCCATTTTCGATAAAGTAAAAGAGCTAAGAGGAAAAAATCCGGCATCAGCTCCGGCTGATAGTGTTGAAAATACAATAGACATAAAAAAGCTCGATGCAGTTATTGGAGCAAAAGGTGAAATGAACAAAGGTGTTTATAAATACACCATCGGCAGGCCGGATGTTAATTTAAAAGAGCACGGTTTACCTGTGACCAATTTTGGAGGATTTAATACCTGGGCCTCATGGCAGGGTACGGAAGAAAAGGCCGCCGTTGCTGGTGACTTTACCATGTTGGAAAACGAAGTCGAACCCGTAATAAAAGCCTTAATCGAAAACGGGATTGAAGTCGTGGCCCTGCACAATCACATGATCCACGAACAGCCAAGGATATTTTTCCTCCATTACTGGGGCATAGGCCCGGCAGAGAAATTAGCAAAGGGATTGAAAGAGGCCCTAAACAAGACAGGAAAAAATTTAATTAAATGACGATAAAGAATAGCAGCTGTCTCTCACCAATTGATGCCCGGGCTGCGGTTTTAAAACAATTTCTACGCATGCTGGTCATTCCTTTATACTTATAAAAATTGCGAACCACACTAAAGCTAAAGCAAAGAAATTATTGTGTATTCTATAGCTATGGATCGGTAGGGGTCCGGCAATACAGAGGAAAGAATTTTGCCACGCTCAACGGTAATGAGAGAACAGGTTTCCTGTAATACAGAAATGCCTTTTTAATTTAATTTTTTCCTTCTTCCCGGTGATCTGTTCACTTGGTCCAAGCTGATTTTTAAATAGAAAGGTCTTTTAAAAAGGCTTTTATTTTCGGTAACTAATTGATCATACATTGCAATGTCCGCATCACCTGGCACAGGAGTTAATCTATAATTTTTGAGGTACGTGGCTAGCCATGGTTCCGTACCTTGCTCCTCATGCAGATGCCTAACCTTGTTGCAGATAGTGATAATTTGTAAATATGAATGTAAAAGATTTAAAAATACTTTTCCCAAATCTTGAAGAAGGCTTATACAATGAAATTGTTGAGCATGGAACTATTAAAGAAGTGAAGGCGGGTGAAACACTTTTAAAAGTAGGGCAAACCATACGCTCAACGATGCTAATTACAGATGGCCTGGTAAAGTTGTATAGGGAAGATGATGAAGGCAAAGAGTTTTTTATTTACCATCTCAATGCGGGCCAGGCTTGTTCCCTTTCTATGGTGTGTGCGGCTAAACATGAAACAAGTGAAATATTAGCCAAGGCGCTTACCGATGCTACAGTTTTAGCTATCCCCTTAGAATTTATGGAACTGTGGATGAGCAAATACAAAAGCTGGTACCAGTTTGTAATTACTTCTTACCGCAGCAGGTTTGAAGAGTTGCTCAAAACCATTGATGCCATCGCTTTTACTGCAATGGATGAAAGGCTGGAATATTATTTAAAAAGGCAGGTGGAGCAGCTTGGGAGCAATTTAAAAATCACGCACCAGGAGATAGCCAATGATCTCAACTCCTCCCGGGAAGTAATAAGCAGGTTGCTAAAGAAGATGGAAGCAAAGTCGTGGCTTGTTATTCATCGAAACTCTATTGAATGGATAAAAAAAATCTAAAAGCATTATTCTATTTTTGCCATAATTATAAATAAATCTTGAAATGGAAAATTTAAATTTAATAGGATTAAATACTGAAAAAAGCGAAGCTTTAGCTGCATTGCTGAATGATTTGCTTTCCAACTATTCAATATTTTATCAAAACAGCCGGGGGTATCACTGGAATATCAAAGGAGAAAAATTCTTTGAACTACATGTAAAGTTTGAAGAATTATATAACAACCTCTTTATTAAAATAGATGATATTGCTGAAAGAATACTAACACTTGGCTTTGCCCCGGAACATAAATTCAGCAGCTACTCGGCAGGTGCTGAAATTAAAGAGAGTGAGGATGTGTCTGACGGTAAAAAGGCAGTGGGAAATATTTTGAATGCGTTTAAAATATTGATAAAAAAACAACGCCATATCCTGTCAGTTGCCTCCGAAATAGATGATGAAGGTACCAGCGCATTAATGAGTGATAACATACGGGAACAGGAAAAATTGGTATGGATGTATTCCGCTTTTCTTAATTAATCTGTAGCATCTGTAATCTGTTTTATTTTGTGTGACTAATATCACGGTAGGCCTGAATGTAAGACACCATCTTTGCATTAATGGAAATAGCAGGCTACATCGCATCATTGTTTATTGGACTGTCATTGGGACTGGTTGGTGGCGGCGGTTCTATTTTAACCGTGCCGGTACTGGTTTATCTTTTTGGTATAAGTCCGGTTTTATCAACTTCGTATTCTTTATTCGTTGTCGGTTCTACCAGCCTTGTGGGAGCCTTTGATAATTACCGCAAAGGCTTTGTGCAAATAAAAACTGCTTTGCTGTTTGGCTTAACTTCTGTCACTACGGTATTTCTTACCCGTAAAATTTTAATTCCTGTTGTTCCTAAAACCTTTGGCCGGATAGGAAGTTTTGAAATTACCGAAGCTATTGTTACCATGGTATTATTTGCGATACTCATGGTAATAGCCGCGATAGCCATGATAAAGAGTAAAACAATAATTGTAAATGACACCACGCCAATTGATAAAAAAATAAATCTTTTAAAATTATCGGCCTATGGCATTGCTATCGGGCTTGCCACCGGACTTTTAGGAGCTGGCGGCGGATTTTTATTGATACCGACGTTAGTGCTCTTAGTACAATTGCCAATGAAAGAGGCGGTAGGCACTTCGTTATTTATCATTGCTTTGAATTCTTTAATCGGTTTTACAGGAGATCTGGGACATTTTATAATCGATTGGTTTTTTCTCTTCAAGTTAACCAGTATTGCAATCGCCGGAATTGTTATTGGCAGCTTTATAAGCAAAAAGATACCTGGCGATAAATTGAAAAAAGGGTTTGGATGGTTTGTCCTGGCAATGGGCATTTATATAATTATCAGGGAAGTTCTATTTTAGATTACCATAGTTTGTAACATGATCGAAAAATATGTAAAAATAATCGGGGGTGGATTCAGCGGCTACTTGAATTACCTGTTGCATGAACTAATGTATCCATCCTGGCACAATTATTTTTATTGGCTGGTGGGGCTTTCGCTGCTGGTATGGCTTTTAGAAATTGTTTTTCCGTGGAGAACAGAGCAGTCCATTGTAAGAAAGGATTTTTGGCTGGATGGATTTTATATGTTCTTCAACTTTTTTTTATTCTCGCTTATAGGATATAATGCCGTTTCCAATGTTGGTGTAAACCTGTTCAACGATTTCCTTTCTTTATTTGGCGTTACCAATATTGTTGCAATAAAAGTTCACATCCTGCCTGTATGGCTCCAATTTGTGATCATGTTTTTAATTGCAGATTTTATTCAGTGGAACATCCACCGTTTGTTGCACAGGCATCCACGCTTGTGGGAATTTCATAAAGTGCACCACTCCGTAGAGCAGATGGGCTTTGCAGCCCACCTTCGCTTTCATTGGATGGAAACAGTGATCTACAAAACACTCCAATACATTCCACTTGCCATGATAGGGTTCGGCATACAGGATTTTTTTATTATTCATATAATTGCTGTTGCTATTGGTCATTTAAACCACAGCAACATCAATATTTCCTACGGACCATTAAAGTATGTTTTCAATAATCCAAAGATGCACATCTGGCACCATGCAAAAGAATTACCCGAACCTTATGGGGTAAACTTTGGATTATCATTAAGCATGTGGGACTATATTTTTGGTACCGCTTATCTTCCTGTAAGTGGGCGCGATATTACACTTGGTTTTACCGGCGTAGAAACCTATCCTGATAAGTTTACAAAGCAAATGATAGAACCTTTCAGACACAAAAAATAATTCGTTAAATAAGCTATTTTTTTCTTTTGCGTGACATTTGTCACCGTCAGCTATCCCGGAAAATTTCATCTTTACACAATAAATAAATATACATGCAAGGCAAGGCAAATATTATTAATGCACTTTTACAAGGCTGGAATTTTATGCGCATATTAAGGTTGTTAACAGGTATGGGTATTGCAATTCAGGGTATAGTTGCCGGAGAAATAGTTATTACAATTTTGGGGTTGTTTTTTGCGGGCATGGCAGTGGCAAACATCGGATGCTGTAGTACAAACGGGTGTTCGGTTAGTTCACCACATTCTATTAAAAATAAAACAAACGATATTAGTTATGAAGAAGTGGATATTGTCAAATAAATTATACTTTATGGGTGCATTGGTGGGAGGTTTAGGAGGTTTTTTTTATTATAAGTACGTGGGCTGCTTAACAGGAACTTGTGCCATTACATCCAATCCTTTTAGGAGTACCATTTATTTTGCATTATTTGGGGCAATATTGTTTGGCGCATTTAAAAAGGAAAAGAAATATGAAAGTTCGAGCAACGGATAAAAATTTCTTATAAAAATTTAATTATATGCAGTTGCAAAAATTAGTATTGCTGCTATGTTTATTCGCCGGCGTTTTTACTGCCTGCAGTAGCCTTGCACAACAGCCAGGCAATCTCTCAGTTAATGATTTTGAAAAAGGTATAAAGCAAAAAAATATACAGGTGCTTGATGTGCGTACGCCATCTGAATATGAAAGCGGCCATTTAAAAAATGCCATATTAGCTGATTGGATGAACCAGGCGGACTTTACTAAAAAAGCGCAATCACTGGATAAATCAAAACCAGTATATACATATTGCCTTGTTGGAGGAAGAAGTGCAGAAGCTGCAAAGTGGTTAATTAAAAATGGCTATACCGTACATAATCTGGAGGGAGGTATTTCAGCCTGGAAAAAAGCAGGAAAGCCTGTCGAATAGAAAGCAAGAGATGATCTCTTGTAATAAATGAATGAAATAGAATAGGTATTCAATGAAAATTTAAAATCGCGAATATTACGTCCGTTTATTAAGTTTCATTGTTAACATTATTTTTTATGCCCGCACAAAATACAAGAAGGAATTTTTTAAAGTTCTCAACGCTTGCAGGGTTGGGCATAGCCACAAATCCGCTTTCATCACTTTCGGTAACAAATGACGAAGGGAAAAACATTACTGACCTAACAACAGAAATAAAAGCCGGGCAACAAATAGTGTCTTTACTGCAAACCACAGATGTACATTGCCAGCTACACCCACATGATGAATTGTTTTGGGAGAATGAAAAAGCTGTCTTCCGTAAAACCGGTGGTTATGCAAACCTTGCCACTTACTTTGAAACAGCAAGAAAGCAGAACCCGAACACATTTATTATTGATACAGGCGATATGTTTCAGGGCAGTGAGCTAAGTGTAAAAACTACGGGTCAAGCTTTGCAACCCATTTTAAATTCTCTCGGCTATGATCTTTACATTCCCGGCAATTGGGAAGTAGTGTATTACAAAGAGAACATGCTTAAGTTGATGGGCGGATTAAGGGCGCCGAAAATTTGTTCTAACATGTACCATGATATGGGTGACGGTAAAAAAGGGGAATTGATTTTTCCACCCTATTATACATGGAATACGGCAGGCATAAAAATTGGTTTTGTGAGTTATACCGATCCTTTAGTTCCAATCCGGCAATCGCCCGCTTATAGCAAAGGAATTGTCTACACTTTTCCTGAAGAGAATTTGGGATACTATGTAAATGTGTTGAAAGACCAGGAACAATGTGAATTTGTAATACTGTTATCGCATTTAGGTTTGTCGCAACAAATAGAACTGGCAAACCACCCGGCGTGCAAAGGTGTTGACTATATTTTTGGCGGCGATACACATGAACGTGTCCGTAAACCTATTGAATGCGAATACAGCAAAGTAGTTGAGCCCGGAGCTTTCGGCTCTTTTGTGGGACGCCTGGATTTAATTGTTGAAAACGGAAAAATAATAAAAGAGCAATACCATCTTGATGAAGTAGATGCCGGACGATATAAACCCAGTCCCGCTGTTCAGGCAATAATTGCCAAAAACGAATTGCCACTGAAAAAAGATATTTCAAGAATAGTTGGCTACAGCACACTTCCTTTATACCGTTACTTTGTTGTAGAAAATACAATAGATACTTTAATTATTGAAGCATTGATGTGGAAGATTAGGCCCGACATTGTGTTATCAAACGGGTTTCGTTTTTGTCCGCCAAACACTACACCAGATGCGACGGGCAACATCCCGATAACAGAGGGATATATTTACGATATGCTACCGGTTGACAGTACAGTAAGAACAGCTAAAATTTCCGGGAAACAAATTAAGGAGTGGCTGGAAAAAGAATTAAACAATGTGTTTGCGAAAGATGCGTCGCAGCGATTAGGCGGGTGGGTAGTGAAGTTTAAAGGCATGAAGATAGAGTTTGAAGCCTTTGGAGAAATGGATAACCGGGTAAAAAAAATAACCGTACACGGAGCACAACTGGATGAAGAAAGGATGTATGTAGTAAGCGCCTGTGAACGTGAAGGTGACCCTGGAAATATGCTCTGCCGCATAACGAATGTAACAGAAGGGGCCAACACACCTTATACTTTGCACCAGGTGATGATGGAGTATTTAGCCATCAATTCTCCCGTTACCCCGAAGCCCGAAGGCAACGCAATTATTTTAGATGCTCCTCCAACTTTATTAACACAGGTTACCGGCGTAGATTATACTTTTGGGTAAATTATAAATTTTTAAAATCTTGTAGTAAATGTGACAATAGTCACTGATTGCTTTAAATAGTTAGCCAATATTTGCAAACTTTAAAACCTACAAATTATTATGTTAGCATTACTAAAACAACCAATGCCGTGGTACATTGCAGGCCCGCTTATTGGTTTGATGGTTCCACTGTTATTGATCCTGGGAAATAAAACATTTGGCATTTCATCTTCGCTGCGGCACATCTGTGCTGCCTGCATACCTGCAAAAATTCCTTTCTTTCAATACAAGTGGAAAGAGGAAAGCTGGAATTTATTTTTGGTTACGGGAATTGTAATAGGTGGCTTTATCGCAGCTACTTTCTTCATGGACACGAATGCCGTAAACGTTAATCCAAACCTTGCCAAAGAACTATCAAGGTTTGGAATTGATAATTATAAAACACTTGTTCCGCAGCAAATTTTTAACTGGCATGCATTGCTTACCGCAAGAGGGTTGATCATGATTGCAGGCGGCGGTTTTTTAGTAGGTTTTGGAACCCGCTATGCAGGCGGATGCACGTCCGGTCACGCTATCATGGGCTTATCAAACCTGCAATGGCCTTCATTAGTTGCCACTATTTGTTTTATGGCCGGCGGCTTTTTTATGGCAAATATTCTTTTACCTGTTATTTTAAACTTATAAAATATTATGCATCAGGCAACTGAAATATATGCACAACCCGATACAGATTTCGAGATTGTTTCTTTAGATCCCGGATACAAACCTTCTGATAAAAAGCACCCTTTTATTTTCAATTTGAGGTTTCTTGTTATGGGGATATTCTTTGGAATTTTATTGGTGAAGTCTGAAGTTATTTCATGGTTTCGCATCCAGGAAATGTTTCGCCTGCAAAGTTTCCACATGTATGGGGTAATAGGCAGTGCAGTGATTACCGGAATTATTTCTGTATGGCTCGTCAAGCGGTTTCATATTAAAACCATTAGTGGCGAAAAAATTTTCATTCCTTCAAAGAAGTTTAATAAAGGGCAAATTTATGGAGGCTTGCTCTTTGGTTTTGGCTGGGCACTAACTGGCGCCTGCCCCGGCCCTATGTTTGCGCAGATCGGGAGCGGCGCTTTAGTAACTACTGTTGCATTGTTAAGTGCTATTGGCGGCACCTGGGTCTATGGATTATTAAGAGAAAAATTGCCCCACTAATTTTCAGGACGCTCACGCTTGCAACATTCTAAATTGGTATAGATTTTAAAAATTCACATCGCCGGTATATCGCATTACTCAAGGTAGTAACAATGATACTGGCGGGAAAGTCAGATTATTTTCAAAATCAAAAAACTTATGATTATCGCTTCAGGAAAATAATACCAAACGGAATTGTATTTAGGCCAAAGAGGATGGGCTACAATGCAGGCAAAGCCTTTGTGCGGTTGGCTTTTGGTAAATACGGGTTGCACTCATTATATCTTATTGTATGTATAGCCTGTTTACGGCTGAATTTTATTTGAACAGTTATTATCACCTCCACGTTTTTAGTTACAAACCTTCACGCCTTTATCCAGCCATCGGCCCCAAAACCTTCCATAAGCGTGTACCGTGTCTGTAGCTTTATTGTTCAGATCCACCACGCCATACCCCCTGTTTACCCATTCAAAAATACCGCCGTATAAATTGCTTACGTTTCCATAGCCTGCTTCCACGAGCTTCTTTGTGATATTCTCGCTCCTTTTGCCTATAGAGCAATACACAATTATTTCATCGCCTTTGGGAATGTTACTCAACCTGGAAAAATTGAAATCATCATAGCCGACATACACAGCATTTTTAATATGGCTTACATCATATTCCTTTTTTTCTCTTGCATCAAGAAAAAAGACACTATTTTTTTTTATGGCTTCTGGTAC
>JALYYM010000612.1 GCA_030946565.1 Bacteroidota bacterium
TGTATCATTTAAATTATGCTTGTCTGAAAAAGAAGTAAAATATTTGAAAAATAAAAAATAGAAAATTTATAATCACCAGCGTTCTCGGCAGCAAACGCTGCTTGCCGAGAACAATCACTACCGCATACACCAGGCACATCAGCAAGTTTATTATTATTGCTAAAATGCCTAACGTGATTATTAAATCTTTCAGAAATGGAACCGCGGCAACGGTGTCTCTCGCATGCGTAGCATGCTTCTGCGCTTCAAGCCTGCTGAAGAAAATAAATAGTATAAAGGCCATATTGCAGACCACCGCAAACCTTGAAAAAAATGATAAAACTTTCATGAAAAAATTCTCTTTGGCTATTCCCGGTAAAATAATATTATTTTGGCAATATTAAAGTTTACTAATGGCAAATGTGTTGAGTTTTGTTCCTTACAAAATATTTCCTGCAAAATTCGGGGGGCAAAAATGCATCGCACATTTCAATGAATATTTTTCAGAATACCACTCGCTGTATTGTGTCACCATTGAAGACAATAAACCTTCTTACGCATCTTACGAAATAATAAATACACTTAGTAATAGCAGGCTGCGATACATTAATATTTTTTATTTCAATCGTATAAAAAAAATTATCAGGAAAAAAAATATCACGCACATGATCCTTGAGCATCCGTACTTCGGCTGGCTGGCGCTGTTGCTGAAATATTTTTGTAAAGTGAAGCTCATCATTCATTCGCATAATATAGAAGCGGAGCGATTTAAAACAGTGGGTAAATGGTGGTGGAAAATTTTGTGGTATTATGAAAGATATGTTCATCGCCGGGCTGATTTTACTTTTTGCATTACAGAAGACGACAGGAATTATTTTGTGAATGAGTACAAATTATCTCCGCAAAAAATTGACCTTATTACTTATGGCATTCCATGGAATACCCTGTTGCCGCTAATAGATGAAGCAGAAGCTAAAGCGCATTTATTAAAAAAATATTCTTTGGAACAAGGAACGGTGTTATATCTTTTTAATGGCGCTTTGGATTATAAACCCAACCTTGACGCATTGAATAACATTCTTAAAAATATTAATCCGCTGATTGCTGCGTATGGCGTCAATTATAGAATTATTATTTGCGGAAAAAATTTGCCAGTTGAAATGAATGATTTGAAAGATTACGAAGAGGAAAATATTACCTATGCCGGCTTTGTCGATGATATAAGTATTTACTTTAAAGGAGCTGACATTTTTATAAATCCTGTAACCGACGGCGGTGGTATAAAAACAAAACTTGTGGAGGCGCTTGGCTATAATCTTACTGTAGTTTCCACAAGAAACGGCGCATTAGGCATTGATGAAAAAATATGTAATGGTAAATTATTAATAAGCGACAACAATGACTGGGCGGCCTTTACAGCAAAGATGATTGCCGCTATCGAAATTAAGCAGCCAATACCCCAGGAATTTTTTGAGCATTTTTATTGGGATAATATTGCCAGGAAAGCTGCGGCGATTATTGATGAGTTGGTTGGTCAATAGGTCAATTGGTCAATAGGCTAACGTTAAAGAGTTAATCAGCAAAACGTGAGAGTGTGAACATGTAAACTTGTAATCGTTTCAACTAATAAACCAATAAACTAATCAACCAATAACTAATCAACCACCTCAATTCCTTCCCTTCAGCATGGGCACAAAAGAAAAATTAGAGAAAGCCTCTTCATCATAACTGCCATCGGCATTTTTTGTTAGCCGCATCATTTTTTGCAAGCCTTCATCATCAAGTGGTAACACCATCTTGCCGCCGGGCTTTAGCTGTTCAAGTAATTTTGGCGGAATAACGGGAGCCGCCGCGGTTATCAGAATTTTATCAAACGGGCCATAAGTAGGCAACCCTTCAAATCCATCGCCGTAAAAGAATTTGATATTAGTATATTTTGTTTTGAACTCCACTTCTCTATTAAGCCGAAACAATTTCCGTTGCCGCTCAATGGTGAATACATTAGCGCCCATTTCTGCCAAAACTGCAGCCTGGTAAGCGCTTCCAGTGCCTATCTCCATGATCCTCTCAAAAGGCTTTACTTCCAATAGTTGGGTTTGATAAGCAACTGTATATGGCTGAGATATCGTTTGGCCTTCCGCAATGGGAAACGCCCTGTCCTCATAAGCAATGTGGTCAAGGGCTGTATCGAGAAAAAAATGCCTCGGTATTTTCATCATAGCGGCAAGAACCGCTTCATCAGTAATTCCTTTTTCTTTAATAGCTTCAATTAGCTTTTTTCTTAATCCCTTGTGCCTGTATGTATCTACGTATTCGCCCATGCGTGCAATTTAAAAAAAGAAGCCTTATCATTTCTTTTTGTTTTGGCAGTAAAATGAAGGGGCACACAATTTGCAATACGAGGCGCTATGAAAACTACATTTATTCTTGCCCTCGCTTCCCTGTTTTTTTTTGCTTCGTGCAATAGTCAAAATAAAAAAGTTAAAAAAGATTCCGATACTACATCATCTGAGACAAATAAAAAAGAAAAGAAGATAAGCAAAAGGGATTATAGCATTGGCAGCATGAACGCCTATAATAACTTGTTCCTGGACAGCAATACTGTTGAAAATTATATTTCAAAAAATAATTTTGATCAGTCACTATCACGGCGTATGCGTAGTTTTTACAACACACGCAATTACGAGTTCGCCTGGTTTTCACCGGAGGGGCTTACCCAACAGGCCTTTGGTTTCTGGAGCCTTAAAAATTATTCGGGAGATACCGCAGCCAAAAGCAAAAACTTTCAAAGCACAATGGAGAGTCTTATGGCCGATACCGATCTCATCGTAAGAAGTACAGATCAATCCATAATAAACACTGAGCTACGCCTTACCCAATATCTTATTGATTATACAAAAAACAATTATGAAAAGGGTTATGTAAAAAGAAAAGAGGTAGAAAGATTTGTTCCATTTAAAAAAGTAGATCCAATTTACGTTGCAGATTCTTTGTTGAATAAAAAGCACCATGACGATAAATATTTTGCTGATGTAAATACTGACTATAGTTTACTAAAAGATCAACTGCAGAAATACCTGGCTATTGCAAAGCATGGTGGCTGGCCTTTATTTGAAAACGATCCTAAAAAATACAAGGAAGGCAATGCATCTCCCGGGATTCTTAATATGAAAAAAATGCTTTTCATTACGGGCGATCTTCCGGCTACAGATACCACATTTGCCTTCAATGACAATCTGAAAGAGGGAATTAAAAATTTTCAAAAAAGATTTGGCTACACTCCTGATGGAGTAGTTTCATCTTCTTTGCTGAAAGAAATGAATGTGCCCGCAATTGACCGCGTAAAGCAATTATTGATAAACATGGATCGTATGCGATGGATGCCGCAGGAACCAGCCGGTAAACTAATTCTTGTAAATATCCCCGAATTTGTATTGCATGTACGCGACGGTAAAAATAAAGTTCTTGATATGGCGGTAGTGGTCGGTAAAGAAGGCCATACTACAACCATCTTTTCTGATAAGCTTACTACAATAGTTTTTAGCCCTTATTGGAACATTCCCAGCAGCATCGTGAAAAAAGAAATTCTTCCTTCCATAGCAAAGAATGCAAACTACCTTGAGTCGCATAATATGGAGCAGTATGGCGGCACGAGCGATATGCCAGAGATAAGGCAAAAGCCGGGCGAGGATAATTCATTAGGAAAAGTGAAATTTTTGTTTCCCAATAGCTTCAATATTTATTTTCATGATACACCCGCCAAGAGCCTCTTCAGCAAAGATCAGCGTGCTTACAGCCACGGATGCATACGCCTTTCTGAGCCGGCAAAGCTTGCAGAATATCTTTTAAAAGATGATTCGAAATGGACGCCTGAAAAAATAGATGAGGCCATGAACAGTGATGAAGAAAAATATGTGAGTATAGGATCGCCGGTGCCCGTTTTTATCACCTATTATACCACCTGGGTAGATGATAGTGGAACGCTCAATTTCAGGGCTGACATTTATGGGCACGATAAGGAAATCGCAAGTAAAATGTTTGGCCCGGCAAATACCAGCGGCCAGTTAAGTTCATTATAATTTGCCGGCGGTATTTA
>JALYYM010000657.1 GCA_030946565.1 Bacteroidota bacterium
GCACAGGCGGTGCTATAAAATTAGCCTGTGGAAAATGCGAAGAAGAAAATGTGATTGCCTGCAATGGCGATACGCTCTTCGAAATCGATTTGAAACAATTGAGCATATTTCATGAAACTAAAAATGCCAAATGCACTTTGAGTTTAAAACCAATGGAGAACTTTGATCGCTATGGAGTGATTGAGCTTAATGAAAACGGTTCTATAAAATCATTCAAAGAAAAAAAGTTTTATACATCGGGTTTGATCAATGGTGGAGTGTATGCATTAAATGTTGGTAGTTTCAGAAATGAAAATCTTCCGGAAAAATTTTCTTTTGAAAAAGATTATTTGGAAAAAAATGTTGGTGACAATGCTGGCTCAGAAAAATTATTTGGCATCGTTCAGGATAGATATTTTATTGATATCGGTATTCCAAAAGATTACGAGAGGGCACAAGCCGAATTGAGAATTAAGAATTAAGAATTAAAAACTTTAAACTCGTGATTTGCTTATGATTAAGTTAAAAAAGATAGATAAGACATGGACATTATTCCTGGATCGTGATGGCGTGATTAACGAAGAAAAACATTTGGACTACATCCATACATGGGCCGAATTCAAATTTTATGCAGGCGTAAAAGAAGCGATTAAAATTTTTAGTGAAAAGTTTGGGAGAATATTTATTGTAACCAATCAGCGGGGCGTAGCAAAAGGACTTACAAAAGCCGAAGACTTGGACCTGATTCATAAAAACATGCTGCAGGAATTGAGCGATGCAGGAGGAAGAGTGGACAAATTATATTTTTGCGCCGACATGGAAAGCCCTGGCCGGAAACCTAATCCCGGTATGGGATTGCAGGCACAGCAGGATTTTCCGGAAGTTGATTTTTCAAAGAGTATTATGATCGGAAATACATTGAGCGACATGAAATTTGGCCGAAATCTCAATGTAGTTGCAAATATCTTTCTGCCTACGACAAGAAAAAATGTTGATTTGAAGCATGAAGATATTGACCTGGTTTTTCCCAATTTGCTCGCAGCCGCTACGGCTTTATAGGTTAGTTAAAAATGGACTGCTTAACAATATTTTCCGGCTAATTCTGTTTTCTTTGCGCAAATACTTTGAATGCCTAAAACCTGTTTCTTCTTTGTTATAATATTATTGTTGGGAAATACTGTATTCGCCCAGCATATTCCTTCAACTGATAAAAAAAACTTACAGAAAAAAGAAGATTCTCTCAAAACATTAGCGCTGGAAATTGTGCAAGGCAAAACCGCCGCAGAGCGTTTTAATGCAGATAGCCAATTCACGAAATTATTTGTAAGAGCCCTTAAGATAGACAACTCATTTTATTATCCATTCGATTCATTAGTAACCATATCAAAGCTAACGCCGCCGGATAGCTCTTTCAAAATATTTACCTGGCAAATGGTAGTGAATGAATTTGTAACCCGGCAGCATGGCGCCATTCAAATGAATATGCCGGATGGTTCACTCAAGCTTTTTCCGTTGATTGACAAGTCTGCAATTACAGTGAACAAGGAAGATACAATCGGAAATAACTTCGGCTGGATGGGAGCCGTATATTATAAACTAATAGAGAAGAAAGCCTTTGGCAAAAATTACTACACACTTCTTGGATACGATGAGAATAACATTAATAGCAATAAAAAAGTTATCGAAATACTTACTTTCCAAAATGACGAACCAATTTTTGGTGGCGGCAATTTTAGTTTCCAAGATAACAGCGTTATAAAAAAATCCAGAGCCAGGTATGTAATGGAATATAAAAAAGATGCCAGCCCAAGATTGGCGTATGATCCTGATATGGATATGATTATTTATGAACACCTGATTTCAGAAACAGGAGAGCCCAATAAGAAATATACTTATATACCTGATGGAGATTACGAGGGCTTAAAGTGGATGGATGGAAAATGGGTGCATATTGAAAAAGTATTTTCACAAAAAACGGCAGAAGGCCAGGAACCAGTGCCACAGCCCATCAGAGATGCACAGGGAAATCTTGATGATTCAAAATTGAGTACGAGAATGCCGGAAGAACAGGGGAATCAAAATGATTCTACAAATGAGCTAAAAGTACCTGTTACTAAAACTATACAGCTTAATAAAATAAGAAAAAAGAAATAGACTGAAAGGAAATCCTTTACAGTAGATGCCAGGTACAATTCACCCAAACTTATTCTGGTTGGAAAATGAAAGTAAGCATCTCTATAAGCTCACTACGTTCTATCGTGGAAATTACACCTATCTTTTTTTTCAATCGTGCTTTATCAAAGCACTTTAATTGGTCTACTGCTATTTGACCGTCCTTTTTTCCAAAGTCCGTATCTATCCGGGATGGATAATTTCTAAAGGTGGTGGTGAGCGGAGCTACAATAACAGTTGCATACAATTCATTAATTATATTATTCGACACTACTACAGCTGGCCGTGATTTTTTTATCTCGGAACCAACAGCAGGGTCAAATTCTACAATCCATATATCAAATTGTTTAATGGTTTTTACCATGTCCATTCTTTTTCTTCCTGCTCTGTTAAACTATTCCCCCAAAGGCTTTTTTGTGATTTTTGGCCTTGCTTAATAGCAGCTTTTATTTGCTTTCTCCACGTGCTAATATCCCTGTTTAACGGACGCCTTTTAATAACAGGAGAAATTATAATAGCATTATTATGCGCCTCAACAGTAATATCTGTAGTATTATTAATACCAGCCTCGCTAAGCAACTTCTTATTTAATATTACACCAAATGAATTACCTATTTTTTTTAAACTTGTTTGCATAATAGATGTTTTAACAAAAATAAAAAATGTTATAACACTAACCAAAGGTTTATGTCATCTACCAACGGCTGCTAAATGAAATATCTTTTTTACTCATCCAACTTCAGCACCGCTAAAAAAGCTTCTTGTGGTACCTCAACATTTCCTATTTGCTTCATTCTTTTCTTACCTTCTTTTTGTTTCTCTAACAGCTTTCTTTTGCGGCTAATATCTCCGCCATAGCATTTGCAGTAACGTCTTTACGCATGGCGCTTATGTTTTCCCTGGCAACAATCTTCGCTCCTATGGCGGCTTGTATGGCAATCTGGAATTGCTGGCGCGGAACAAG
>JALYYM010000619.1 GCA_030946565.1 Bacteroidota bacterium
AACAGGAGATGAGGAATTCAGGTATTAAAAATATTCCACGCGGCATAAGAAAATCAACCCGTTCAAATGCTGCCTTTTTAACTTACAGGGAAATGGATGTGTTGCGGTTGCTTAAAGAAGATATGCAGAACAAAGAAATTGCCGCACAATTGTATATTTCGGCAAAAACTGTTGATCATCATATTTCCAACATCTTGTTTAAATTGGATGCAAGCTCCCGTTCCAAAGCTGTCAGCGAGGCTATTCGTGCGGGAATTTTAAAATAGGGAATTTGCTGCGTAAAATGGGGGACAACTTGTAGATACAACTGTATTTTTAAAATACTTTTGTATCCAACTTAAAAAATTATAGGATGAAAAAATTTATTATCGAAAGAGAAATCCCCGGAGCAGGAAATATGACCGCAGAAGAATTGCAGGCCATTTCAAAAACTTCTAACTCAGTAATATCTGTACTAGGTAAACCATACAAATGGGTTGAATCGTATGTTACCAACGACAAGATTTATTGCATTCACGAAGCAGAAAGTGAAGATGTAATCAGGGAGCATGCCAGTTGTGCAAGCATTCCTGTAAATAAAGTTGAAGAGGTGAAAGTAATAATCAGCCCAGCGACTGCAGAGTAAAATAAATCGGGTAATTGCTAATGTTATTTACCGATTTTATGGTGCAGGATGGTTGGTCTTTAAAAGAAAATTCTCCTGAAAGTAATGAAACGCAATTCGCCTTTTTAGATATAGATATTTTTAAAGTTGAAAAATAAAATCCATCTTAAAAATAACGAGCTTTAATTGGAATGGAACATCTATAATTTATCTTTTAATTTTGTAATTCACTTATGGTCTCTTCATCCATGAATTGCGCAACCATTGCTTAATCAAGCAGACGGTCTCAGATTATCGACACACCGGCACATTTGCAAGGCACACAACGCTAACACACAAAAGCTAACCTTGCAAAAGAGCCAGCCTTGTTCCCACGTTTCTTGATACACCCAACTTCAGTAGCACATACGTTTTAGTGACGCACCCGAGAGAAGGGCAAACGTAGGACGGGGCTTGGCAAAATACGGGTTGACGTAAGCAGTGTTTCAACTTTTTGTTCATGGTGCATCTGCATACCTGGCTTGACATTAAAAATTTAGCTGTAGAATATATCATCAACTTTTTATCTTTACTCAGCAGCGGTTAGCCGGGGTGACGTAATTATATTACCCGTACTTCGCCAAGCCCTAATCCGTTGTGCGTCATTCCTGCGCCGGTTATATCCTTTACAAGCAGATTATTACACCTATACTTTTATCTCAATCAGCAGGATCAGTTTTTTATATTAGCAGACATCTCCTCACACTTGAAACTGATTTGCAGTACCTGTCCTTCACCGGGAGGAAAACCAAATCCCCTGTTAGAAACATATATTTTTCCGTCGTTGCCAAGTGTCATCCCTGTAGGAAAAGTTAATCCGGTTGTAATTACCTGGCGGTTGCCTGATGGATCAATCCTTACAATATCCCCGGTTCCCGGAGTTGGAAAAGGATTATTGGTTGTTGTCTCAAGCACATACAATCCACCCAATTTGTCGAAAGCAATTCCAAGTATCATGCTAAAGCCGGTGGCGTATTCACTTATCTGCCCTTCGGGAGTAATCTTGTAAATACTGGATCCAGTTGGCGGCGCAGGAAATACGTTTAGATTTCCGACATAAAAATTACCCTTTCTAAATGCATGTACCGTAGGAACAATATGCCCATAAGTTGCAGAAATATCTATTACCCTGGTAATCGTTCCATTAGTAGATATTTTATCCAGCTCGCCATGATTGGCTTCAATAGCATACAAATCGGTACCTACATTTGTCATGCTATACCAGTCACCATCGGGTTCAAAATCGTCTTCCTCAGGATTTGCTACGGGATGAGATTTCAGGTATTCACTCAAGTTAGCCACCGGTGTCCAGCTTTTGTTTGGATTTATTTTTATTACACTGTTTGGAATTGTTGGCACTCCATGGGAGCAACCCGCCCCTGTTATCACTGCATAAAGTGTATTATCTATAAATGCCACATCACCCACGCCGACTATATCTCCCATCACATCCATGCTCGATGGCAAGTTGTCAACCCATGTAGTACGGTTTCCCTGGTGATCAACCCTGGAAATGCGGCTACCGGTAACATCCCCGGTATAAGGCCCTACAGGAGGTGGCACCTGCTCACAATCCGTAGAAGCATTCTTGCCGCCAATTCCTCCTTCGGCAACATATAAATACCCATCGGGCCCAAATTTGAGGCCTCTGGGATTATTGAAACCTGTTGCGAAAACTTTTGTTGTTGTAGTGATAGTATCATCCCCATCACAATAATGCTTATGTTCCTTTCTACATGATGTAAAAAGAAGCGTGGTGAGCATAAGTACACCCAACTGAAATATAATTTTTGATTTCATAAAAAAAGATTTGATTATTAAATAAAACAGACAAGGTTCACGGTAAGAAAAAATATTGAGTACTGTTAATTAGTCGGGGCCGTGACGGCAATGAAATATTTTAACAGAAGAATTTTTTATTTTTCCAGGTATTGAAGTGTTGCCCATAATTGTATCATCTAAATAGTAAACGAAAAAAACTTTTTAGAATAGAGGTAAGAAAACAGAAATCAAATCCGGGTGTAGTTCAATAAGAAATATTGAAATAAAATTTCTAAGGTTGGGAGGTAACTGATTTAATTGTAAGCGGAGTACAAATTTATTATTCTTTAAAATTAATAAAAAAAATATTTAATATTTTTTTTAAATGATAAAGGCCCCGGCTTTTGCAAAGAGATCAATCCAGGCAGCATGTTTTTCTATTGTCATTATAAGTGTATGATAAAATAAAAAATCAAATATGGATAGAATAGCGCAGCTAAAAACTTACAGCTCCAATATAATAAATACAGAGCGTGAAACCTTTGCTAATGGTGGTAAATAACATTAACTTAGGCAATCAAAAATAATAAGCCCACTTCCTGGCGGGTGTCCTTACCCGACATTCTCCAATCATAATTTATCCATCAAATAAGGAAGGAATCTTAAATCCGATAGCTATCGGATCGTCTTTTCCCGTTTCATAAAATCTTGCTGATGAAAACCTGTATTCAATCGATTTTTTACATAATTGCCAGTGTGGCTGTAAAGGGTTGCAATGCATATAATCTAACTTTTCACCTGCCATCTTTTTATCTGTAATTAATATTGCCAACGGGTCTCTTTGCCAAAATAAATAATTCCTGTCTTTCTGTTCTGTTGCATATTCTGCAAGACTATTTGTATCGCCTTTTAATTTCTTTAAAAACATGTGGCCTATAAACTTCTCAAAACTTTCTTTGGAAGTTTCTTTGTCATTCATCTTTAATTGCTCCCATAATACATGCAGGTGATTATCCATTACAACATATCCATAAATATAGACCAGTTCATGTTCTACA
>JALYYM010000660.1 GCA_030946565.1 Bacteroidota bacterium
TTTTTATTTAATTCAAAAATAGTTCTTCCTCCAAAATGTGGCTCTGTTGTTCTTCCATAATTCCGGAAAGAAGGGTTACGCATTTGTGAATACGCACCATAAATTGAAGTGGTATTTTTCCATTCACTATTTATTTTTTGCTCCAGGCTAAAGCCGGCTAAAAATGTTTTTTGATAAATAGCGGCCTGTGCTTCATCGGCACTTGGAAACGCTCCGGCATGCGGCCTTGCGGATTTTGGATTGGCATCATATTCCGTTTTAGTAAGCGCTCCAGGCGTTTGGTAATAAAGATCACCATATAAAAAATGCGCCTGTAAATTTTGTGTTTCACTTGTCTTTAGGTTTGCATCCCAGGTAAGCACATCTCTTCTTAAAGAAGTGTGGTTTCTATAACCATCACTTGTTTGATGTTGATAGTTGATTGTATTACTTGATTCAGCTTTTCCAAAACGAATATTGGCATTAAAATTATTCAATGCATAACTACCCAAAGTGTAATCAACAGAAACGCCGGGGACAAAACGGTTAGCATCACTTCTTATCAATAGCACACCTCCGGTACCGGCGCCATACAAACTGCTGCCCGGGCCTTTAATAATTTCTACAGATTGTATGTTGTAAAATCCTAGTTGATTCAAATATGAATTGCCACCGGGATCTGTGTAAGGAATGTCGTTGTAATAAACTTTTACATTCCTAACGCCAAAGGGTGCACGAAGCGAACTGCCTCTTATACTTAGCCGGTAACTTCCCGGCGAGCGCTCCTCCATTCTTACACCAGGATTGATATTTAGCGCCGGAAGAATACTGATGTTGTTGTACCGGTCAAGCTCTTTTTTATTTACCAGGCTTATTGCAGCAGGCACATCAATAAGCTTGCGGTTATTTTCAAAAGCTTTTACAATAATTTCCTGTAAGGCCAATGTATCAGTTGCTTCGGTTTGCGCATTTGACTTGAAAGCAAGCAAAAGAAAAAAGAAAATAATTAAAATGAATTTCATAAACATGTATGAGCAAAAAAAGCAAAGGTAGCGTCAAATAAATTTCTATCTTTCTCCCATGAAGCCGCATAAGCAGTTGACACTTTTTGATACCACCATAATAATGGTAAGCTTCGTAATCGGCATGGGCATTTTTCGCACGCCTGCTAATGTTGCCAACGCGGTAAGCAGCCCGGCTATTTTTTTTGGAGCATGGATAGCAGGTGGCTTAATCGCATTGTGCGGCGCGCTTACTTATGCAGAGATCGGTAGCCGTATGCCGGTTACAGGTGGTTATTACAAAGTTTTTTCCTATGCTTATCATCCATCAATTGCCTTTGGAATAAACTGCATCATTTTGGTTTCCAATGCGGCTTCTCTTGCTGCGGTTGCCTTGGTTGGCGGTGAATATATCACCGGCATTTTTGTTCCTCTGTCAAACGATGTTAACTGGCGGCTTATTCCGGCTAATGCCCATTATATTCAAACCGTTCAAATTACTATCGCCATAACCGCTATTGTTATTTTCTATGCGGTCAATTTGTTAGGCTTGAAGATGAGTGCCCGTACACAAAATGTACTTACGATCATAAAAGTTTCGATGGTAGTGATGTTGATCAGCCCATTGTTTTTTGCCGATAGTGTAAGCTTACCGGTCATTAATTCTATATCTTCTGCAAGCCCTGTTTTTACTGAATATTTAAAAGCATTCGGTGTAGGATTGGTGGCTGTAAGCTTTACCTACGGCGGATATCAGCAAACTATAAATTTTGGAGAAGAAGTACATAATGCAAAAAGAACGGTACCGAGGGCAATCTTTTTAGGGATTAGTGTCATCATCATTTTATACATGCTTATTAACTATGCTTATGTAAAAGTGATTGGTTTTGAACAATTAAAAACGGCAAAAAATATTGCAGCAATTATGGCTTCTAAAGTTTTTGGCGTAAACGCAGAACGTATTTTATCAGGCCTGCTTTTTTTAAGTGTGATGGGTTATGTAAATGTTTTGCTCATGAGCAACCCACGCGTGATGGCCGCCATGAGCGATGATAAAATTCTTCCTCCTGCTTTTAGAAAAAGGCACGTAATAACAGAAGTGCTTACGACGTCTTTGAGTGTTTTTTCAGCTATGTGTGTGCTCATTGTTTTTTGGGCAAAACAATTTGATACCATTTTAAGCTTTACCATTTTTCTTGATTGCTTCGGAATGGTATTCTCCGCAGGAAGTATTTTTATTATCCGCAAACGCACAGCATATCTTAATGGCACCGGCATTTATAGCATGAAGTTTTACCCTTTACTGCCAATTATCTTTATTGCGGCATATACATTTGTAGGCATCAGCATTTTTGTTACCGATACAAAAATTTCATTAGTTGCACTCGCCGTGCTGGCTGTATTTATAGCAATTTATTTTGTAGGAACCTGGTTGACTGCAAGAAAGAAAATGTAGAATTAAAAAAAATTAATTGAACTTAGAAATGGATACAAAAACACTTTCATATATTTTAAATGAGCTGGGAGAAGACAGGGAAAATTATTACCATGCAATTGCGCCGCCCATTATCCAGACAAGCAATTTTGCATTTAAAAAAGTAGATGAAATGCGTAAAGCATTTGCTGACGAATATTCTACATTCATATACAGCCGCGGCCTTAACCCTACTGTTTCTATTTTATCTAAAAAATTAGCTGCGCTTGATGGCGCTGAAGATTGCCTGGTTTTTAATAGTGGTTCTGCGGCTGTGTTTGCGGCGGTCTTTTCAAATGTAAAATCAGGTGATCATATTATTTCTGTTGATAAACCCTACTCATGGTCGCAGAAACTTTTTAATGAAATCTTACCAGGTTTTAATATTTCTACCACTTATGTTGATGGAAGAAATCCATTAAATTTTGAGAATGCTATTCAACCTAATACTTCTATTATATACCTGGAAACACCCAATAGCTGGAGTTTTGATTTGCAGGATTTAAGTGCAGTTGCAGAAATTGCAAAGCAAAAAAGTATCATCACCATTTGTGATAACAGCTATTGCACACCGCTTTACCAAAGGCCCATTGAATATGGAATAGACCTCGTATTGCAAAGCGCTACAAAATATATTGGTGGCCACAGTGATGTGATTGCTGGAGTTTTGTGTGGCAGCAAGAAAATGATAGAGAGAATTTTTAACAGCGAATTCATGACCATAGGCAGCGGTATTCAACCCTTCAATGCATGGCTGCTTCTAAGAGGATTGCGGACTTTACCATCAAGGCTTGAAAAAATTTCTGAAACAACAAAAACAGTAATTGATTATTTAAAAAATCATAATAAAGTGGAAGCAGTCATTTTCCCATTTGACAAAGATTTCCCCCAATACGATTTAGCAAAGAAACAAATGGAAGGCGCCTGCGGGTTATTTTCTTTCATCATAAAAGCAAATACAAACCAGCAAATAGAAAATTTTTGTGAGAGCCTGAAGCACATATTAATGGCGGTAAGTTGGGGTGGATATGAATCGTTGATTATACCGGGGTGTGCTTCAATAAAGCATGGTGAATTTGATGCGGGCAACAAGGATCACAGGATGATGAGAGTATATATCGGGCTTGAAGATGCGGATTATTTAATTGAAGATTTGGAAAGAGGATTTGCCCAGATAAAAAATTGATAAGATCGTTTTTACTTTATAATAATTAAAATTATAAAATAGAGCAATAAAAAATCCCGGTTCGTAATTGAGCCGGGATTTTTATTTATATAAAAATAATTATGTTACCAACCGCCACTTGCACCGCCGCCGCCTCCGCCTCCACCGCCGAAACCTCCGAAGCCACCACCTCCGCCACCGCCGAATCCTCCTCCGCCACCAAAGCCGCCGCCTCTGCCACCGCCGCCAAGCATATTACCTAAAAGAAACCACGGCAAACCACCCAAGCCACGGGAACCTCGCCGGCTCATATAATTGCCGCCGCCTCCACCTCCTTTAAAGAATGACATTATGATGAAGAAAAGTACTACCAGGATTATTACGGTTGGAAAGCCACTCTTGCCACTACTAGTTTTTGGCGCAGCTTTATATTCGCCTGCGGCAGCTTGTATTATCGCATCTACCGCATTATCAAAACCCCGGTAATAATCGTTCTCTTTAAAATAAGGAACCATTCGTTCATCAATAATCTGTTTGTCAAGTATGTCCGGCAGTACGCCTTCCATTCCTCTGCCAGTTTCTATACGTGCTTTTCTTTCCGCTTTAGACACAAGAATTAAAACACCATTATCTTTTTCTTTGGTTCCAATTCCCCAATCACGCAAATACTTTAGAGAAACTTCCGCAATATCATAACCTTGTAAATCCGGGACAGTAACTATAACAATAGCAGACGAAGTGGTGTCATTATAATTCCTGAGCTTTTGTTCTAAAGCATCTCTTTGAAAAGGTTCGAGAAAATTTCCAAAATCGTTTACTGCCCTTGGCGGCTGAGGCTTGCTCTCAATTTTTTGTGCAAAAACTGAATGGCCACAAATAAGAAAAAACAGTAAAAGAAAATTTTTCATTTAAGAAAATTAATTACAAGATTTATTTGCCAAAAATGATCTCATCGGGAAGCTCATTTTTATCCGTCTGCGGGTCGTAGGGAAAATGATTCTTCAATGCTTCGCCGATTTTCGCAATGCATTCTTTAATGCCTGTTGCATAGCTTTCGTTGTTAAAAAGTGATATAATATGTTTAACAACATCTTCCCAATATTGCTGCCCTGTAGCTGAATGAATACCACTATCTGCAAAAATTGCTAATTGCTTATCTTTTATAGCGACATAAAATATTACACCATTTCGTAAAGCCGTACTCTCCATTTTAAGCTGGGTAAAAATTTCTTTTGCACGATCCAGCGGATCAATAAACCGGCAATGGCTTTCTACAAACACACGCACTTCACCGCTTGTTTGCTTTTCAGCATCACGGATTGCCTGCACAATCATATCATTTTCTTCCTGCGAAAAAAATTCTTTTTTCTTTGAAAAAGGCCACATAGTTGCCCGGTTTATTTTATGTTGAATTGAACGTTGGGTGCGTTTTCACTACCAGGTGCTGACTTATAAAAGGCTTTTTCGTGATAACCAAATAAACCTGCAAAAATATTATTAGGGAAAGTTTTTACTTTGAGATTATAAGATTGTACTGCGGTATTATAATCCTGCCTCGCTACGTTAATCCTGTTTTCCGTTCCTTCTATTTGTGTTTGAAAGCCCTGGAAGGCAGCCGTGGACTTAAGATCAGGATAGGCTTCCGCAACTGCAAGTAATTTACCAAAAGAACTTTGCAGCCCTGCCTGCGCCTGCTGGTATTTTCCAAGGCTTGCTGAGTCGTCAATATTTACATTGATAGAAGTGGCTCTTGACCGGGCTTCGATCACTTCTTTAAGCGTGCTCTTTTCAAAATTAGCAGAACCTTCTATGGTTTTAATAACGCTATTATATAGATCCGTTCTTCGCTGGTAATTCGTTTCAACATTACCCCACTTTGTTTTTACTTCCTGGTCTACGCCTATTAAATTATTGTAAGCGCCGCAGCCCCAGAAAAAAAGAAGTACTACGATCCCAAGTATTACAAACAAACCTGTTCTTGATTTCATGTTTTTTTGATTTTGTTTTAAGGTAAAAAATTAAAGATAGATGTTTTAAAAATATGGTGATTAAAACTGTTACAAAACAAACAGGCTACGGATGAATGGTAAAACATCCTCCAATCTTCTTATTCATTTTCTTCTATAGCCTTAATTCCCGGCAACGCCTTCCCCTCAAAGTATTCAAGCAATGCGCCGCCACCGGTTGACACAAAACTTACCTTATCCGCGAGGCCGAATTTGTTAATGGCGGCAACACTATCGCCTCCACCAATTAATGAGAATGCTCCTTTTTCAGTTGCTTTGGCGATTGCCATTGCTATTACCTTAGTTCCATGTTGAAATTTTTCCATTTCGAAAACACCCATAGGTCCGTTCCATAAAATCGTTTTTGAATTTTCAATCACTTTGGTAAAGGCATCGCAAGCCATTGTGCCAATATCAAGACCCATCCAGCCATCAGGAATATTGTTGCTCAAGGCGCCTGATACTTCTGCATCCTCCGCAAACTTGTTTGCTATAATAGAATCAG
>JALYYM010000678.1 GCA_030946565.1 Bacteroidota bacterium
CGTTTTCCAATGATTCAATAGTTCCCAAATAAGTTCCGTGCCCGCCGGGGAAAATAGCCAATTCACAATTAGGAATAATGCGATACATTTCAACTGCATGTTCAATACTGCCAACATCGTTGTTGCCGTTAATAACTAAAGCAGGCGCCTGTATTGCCCTGACTTGGTCATCTTGCCAGCCTTTAAACGCCTTCATTCGTTGCACATCTTTTTTAAACATGTTCATTAATGATTCTGGATTATTATTTACTGCAAGAAAAGCTTCCCGCAAAACCTGCGGCATGTCATTGAGTGTAGCACGTTCAAATCCTTTCCAGAATTGCGGACTGGCTGCGCTTCTTTTATAGAATGCAGAAGCTATAATTATTTTATTCACTAATTGCGGATGGCGAAGTGCAATTTCTATGGTTGTCTGGCCGCCGTTACTAAAGCCTAAAAAATCTGCTTTCGAAATTTTTAGATTTTGCAATAACGCGGCAACGTCATCTGCGTCTTGTTGAAATGTCAAATCTGTATTCCGGTCGTTTGTGCGGCCATGCGCCTGCAATTCAACGCCGATAACTTGCCTGTGTTTTGCTAGTAACGGAATAATTTTGCCAAAAGATGTTTGTATCGTTGAGCCGCCACCATGCAGTAGCACAAGTGGTTTGCCTTCACCATAAATCTCGTAATACAGGGTGAGTCCATTGACTTCGGAATAGCCACTTTTGAAATTATTTTTATCATTCATGTTTTATGCTTTAAAGGTTTGCATAGTTCTGGCTATCAAAAATTAAAAATAAATTTTGTAATCGAAAAATTTCAGAAAGGGATATTCTGAATTTTTGATGGGAAAGGTGGTGCGGTAAAAAGATAGAGCAGCCATTAGACACTGTTGGGACAGACTTTGAGGTTCCATTACCGATAGTATGGGTGATATATAATAATGTAATAAGGTTGTAGGATTAACTATGTGGTGTTCTTCTAAGGTTTTTGTTCTTTGTTCTCAACCTTAGTAGAAGCCGTACTTTTAACGGTATGAGACCTTATTACCTTATTTTTTAAAACGGATGTGGATTTAAAAAGTGAATTGATACACGCGAAATAACTCATAAATTTAACAAGAAACAACTTGACAATGGCTTAATATAACCAACTTAGATCATTTCTTTTAATTTCTCCACTACAATATTTACTTCCTTTTTTGTATTGTATTTGCTGAAAGAAAATCTTACGGTGATGTAATTTGGATTGTTGTTGATGGCACGTATCACATGGCTACCGGTATCTGCACCGGATGTACAGGCGCTGCCGCCGCTGGCGCAAATATTATTTATATCGAGATTAAATAACAGCATTTCAGATTTTTCTGTTTTAGGAAAAGCAACACTTAAAACTGTATAGAGGCTACTGCCATCCGGGTCGCCATTAAAATATATGCCGGGAATTTGCTGTTGCGACTTTTCTTTCATGTAATTTTTTACTTCAGCGATCTTACTGCTGTCTTCATCGTGATGTAAAGTCGCCAGCTCAAGCGCCTTTGCAAAACCAACGATGCCATAAATATTTTCAGTTCCCGCCCGCATGTTCCGCTCCTGGCTGCCACCTTTGATGAAAGGATTTATTTTTATATTTTCATTTATATACAATATTCCCACTCCTTTAGGGCCATGAAATTTATGACCGGCGGCTGTAATAAAATGCACTGGCAATTTTCTTATATCAACTGAATAATGTCCTACAGTTTGCACAGTATCCGAGTGGAAAATGGCATTGTGTTTTTTACAAAGATTTCCTACGGCTTCAATGTCAGTTATATTTCCCGTTTCATTGTTAGCATGCATCAGGGACACAAGGCATTTTTCTTTACTTACAGCCAATAGTTCTTCAAGATCATTCATATCAATATGCCCGTTCGGCAATACTTTTACGTTACTTAGTTTCACGCCAGCGCTATCATGTAAATATTCTACGCAATGCAATGTAGCATGATGCTCCAATGGCGAGCTTATTATATGCTTGCAATCAAGATCATAAATGGCCCTGGAAATAGCAGTATTGCTGCTTTCTGTACCGCCACTTGTAAAAAATATTTCAGCGGGATGTGCGTTTAAAATTTTTGCAACAGACTTTCTTGCATTTTCTATCGCCATTCTTGTCTCGCGTCCATAAGAATATATGGAAGAAGGGTTGCCGAACTTTTCAGTGAAGTAAGGCATCATGGCATCAAGTACTTCGGGATCAAGGGGTGTTGTCGCAGCGTTATCAAAATAAATTCTTTCCATTGTTATTTATTGTAAAATAAATTATATCTAAATTTTTGATGTGCGCTGAAACCTAAGTGTATACTAAACTGCAGCCATCGAAGCTAACGACTTCAAGCCCATTTGCAGCGTGCTTTTCTTAGCGGCTGGCTTCTGTCACAAAAGGTATATAAAATTCAGGACGAACATATTCCACTGCCGCCTTTTGTTTTTCGTCAATTAAAAAGTACAAGTCAACTATGGAAG
>JALYYM010000695.1 GCA_030946565.1 Bacteroidota bacterium
TCCACCTCACTGCCATTTATCAAATTACTTTTTACATTTGTTCAAATACTCATTAAATGGATCTATTTTTTTTGCAGGCGGATACCACCGCTGTACAGGCTGCTCCTAAAGTTCAGAATTTATGGGAAGTACTGGTAAGCGGCGGCGTTATAATGATCCCGCTTGCTGTCCTATTTGTCGGCGCTGTATATTTCTTCTTTGAACGATGGATCGCTGTGAAAAAAGCCGCCAGGATAGACGATAATTTTATGCGGATCATTCGTGACCATGTTGTAAACGGCAATGTAGCTGCAGCACGTAGCTTTTCGAAGAACAACAGCAATCCCGTTGCGCGAATTATTGACAAAGGAATTCAGCGCATAGGCAAGCCTATGGATGCTATTGAAAAAAGTATGGAAAATGTAGGTGTGCTTGAATTGTATAAGCTGGAAAAAAATCTTTCAATTATTTCTATTGTTGCACGCATAGCACCACTGTTTGGTTTTTTGGGAACTATTATAGGAATGCTCGCCCTCTTTAAAGGTATCGCGGCAAGTACTGAATATACGCCCAACACCATCGCCGATGGCATCTATATAAAGATGATCACTTCCGCTACTGGTTTGATCATTGGAATACTTGCATACATTGGCCATAGTTATCTTGCTGCGCAGATAAACCACATTCAAAATAAAATGGAGATCGCCACTGCAGAGTTTACTGATATATTACAGGAGCCCACACATTAATTTTTGCAGTACTAATTATTGATTATTTTTTTATGAGTATAAGAAGAAGATTTACAAGTGAGGATACCGAACTGGACACAGGCCCTCTTAATGATATTTTATTTATACTGATGTTCTTCTTTCTTATTATTTCTACACTTGCCAACCCCAATGTAATTAAGATGAACAATCCGCGTGCATCAAGCGATACAAAGGCAAAACAAAGCGTAATAGTAAGCATTGATAAGAACCGGGATATTTATCTTGGCCAGCAAAAAATAAATTTCGATTCGCTCGAGAGCTCTTTGCAAAGACAACTCAAAGTGGGCGATAGCATAAAGCCGGCAGTAGTTATTAACGCTGATTCTCTTGTAAGTTGGGGCGATATTGTGAGAGTAATGCAGGTGGCAAAAAAACTTGGGGCAACTACATCTGCTTCTGTAAGTGGCGGGAAATAGAAATTTAAGCTCCGACTTAATGACCGACGAAACCAAAAATATAATTGCCAATTCCTTTCCTGCGAAGTTTGAAAAATTTGAACTTAATCTTAAGATTTCTACTTCTGAATTTAATCTCTTTGAGAATGTGAATGGTACAGCTGATACGAGTAACTTTTTCGTCATTAATGATATTTTATATTATGCCCGTAACTGGAATATTTGCCTTTATAAAGTTTTTACGAAGAAGCAAAGTGATGGAGTAGAATTGAGAAATGCTTTTGTTAACAGAGATTCCAACCAATATACAAGCACAAACATTGAGAATGATAAAATTCTATTACTAGAATTTATACAAATTTTTTTAGGCAGAGGAGATATATACCTTGACCCAAGGCTTCAGATAAAATTAATTAAGGAAACCATCGACAAATTTGACCCAAAAAATAATTGTAACAAATCAATAGGTTTAATAGAAGGTAGGACTTACTTTAAAAATTTATCACGACCTTATTTCTCATAGAAAAAATTACTGCACGGTTAAAGGTTTTGAAGAACTTGAAAATAATATCAAAGGCATGGACGCAAAGAAAGAATTACTTAGTTTGTATTTACAAAACCGACAAAATAAGGATCCAATTACTTTTTACTTTGACCATGAAGGACAAAGGCAATTGGGTTCAATAATAATAACGATAAACTAAGCAACAGCTTACATCGGTATTGCTAAAGCCAGGTCTGATGTGCATTTCATCAGCTTTAATTATTTATTCATCCTGGGATCGGCAGAATGAAATCTTACGAGGTGTTGTTTTAACTTCATCTATAAATTATAGGTCATCTATAGCTCAAGGCAGAACGTTCATTGAATATCTTTCCATCAGCAATGCCTACCTTAATACTTAGTTCTTTTTTGTAGAGTTATACATTTACCTTGTAGCCCCAATCATTCTCTCCTTTCCATATATGTCCTTTCTTATTTCTATCGTAAAACGATTTTCAACAAAAATCTTTTTTACTTCTTCTGCCTTTTCTTCATGAACCTCTACATAGATATTGCCTTGTTTCTTTAAATGTGATTGGGAAAATTTTGCAATCTTCTTATAAAAAATAGCAGGATCATTGTCATCGGCAAACAATGCAAGACCCGGTTCAAAGGCTGTTACATTCGTTGACAAATGTTCCTTTTCGCTTTTTGGGATGTATGGTGGATTGCTAACTATTATATCATATTTGCTGAGTTGCTTCCATTCATTTTCATCTAAAAAATCAATTTGTTTGAGTTCAATTTCTGCATGAAGGTCGCCGGCATTTTTCCCGGCAACATATAGCGCTTGCTCACTTATATCAATAGATGTTACAATTGCATCTTTTAATTCTTTTTTTAAAGAAATTGCAATGCAACCGCTTCCTGTACCAATATCTAAAATTTGGGGCTCTTCGCATCGTACATCGTACATCACACTTCGTACATCATTTATCATCCAGCTTACAAGTTCTTCCGTCTCCGGGCGTGGAATAAGCACATGCTCATTTACAAAGAATTTTAATTTATAAAACCAGGCTTCATTCAACACGTATTGCACGGGTTTGTGAAGAACAAGTTCCCGCAGGTATTTATTTAATTTTAATTCCTGTTCAGGAGTAATACTTTTTAAATTACCTCGTCTCTCCCATCGCTTAAGTTGTGTTACATTTTCGAAAACCCAGTCCGCAATATTATCAGCTTCACGATCATCATAGATTGATTTAAGTTGCTTTAAAAAATCATTATATGCTTCAACAATTGACATTAGAGCAAACTTAATTATTTTGTGAAGTATAATTTGAAAGTCTTTGAGTGTTGACGAACAATATATGAACCGCTGTATTCAATTAGCCAAAATTGCTGAAGGCAATGTAGCGCCAAACCCTATGGTGGGCGCCATATTAGTGCATGAAAATAAAATAATCGGGGAAGGCTTTCATAAAAAATATGGCGAGCCACATGCAGAAGCCAATTGTATAAATAATGTAAGGGATGAACATAAAAATTTAATTGAACAAAGTACTTTATATGTTTCTCTTGAGCCATGTTCTCATTATGGTAAAACGCCTCCTTGTGCCGATCTGATTGTTCAAAAAAAAATTCCCAAAGTTATAATCGGTTGCCAGGATATTTTTAAAGAAGTAGCAGGCAAAGGAATCCAAAAGCTCAACGATGCCGGAATAGAAACAACAGTTGGAGTTTTGGAAAAAGAATGCAGCGAACTTAACAAACGCTTTTTTATTTTTCATCAAAAACAAAGACCGTATATTATTTTAAAATGGGCGCAAAGCGCTAATGGAAAAATTGGGAAAAAAGGAGAAAGAATTTTTATAAGTAATGACTATACCAATAGGCTGGTGCATAAATGGCGAAGTGAAGAAGCGGCTATCATGATCGGCACGAATACAGCGCAGGAAGATAATCCTTCATTAACAACAAGGTTATGGCAGGGAAAAAATCCGGTGAGAATAATCATAGATAAAAAACTCCGGTT
>JALYYM010000716.1 GCA_030946565.1 Bacteroidota bacterium
CTACTAAGAGTTTCACTCAAAGTTTTGTATAAATAATCAACCGTTTCTTCTTCGGGATGATGTGCTGCATTTATTTCTTTAAAATATTTTTCGTGGCTGGTGTTATAAAGACGCTTTGGATCTTTCACGGCAAGCCCTTTATTTATTTCACCTTTCAATGCAAGGCTTAATACATCATCCACTTCAAGCGCCTGTGTTGGCTTTGCACAGCCACTGCATTGCGCATCAAGGTAACGGCCAAGCCAACCTGTAGTTAGATATTTATCACTATCACTTGCGCTTTGCCAAATGTCCATGCTGCGAAAATGCGACCGGTCCGGATTAGGATAACCCACGCTATTTAATATACCAAGGCTGCCATCATCATACAAATCTTTAAGGGCAATAAGTGCAGGATTTATCCCGACTTCATCATTAAGCGATAGCGCTTTATCTTTTTCAATACCAAGCTTGGGCCTTGATTGATAGTAAATATCATTTCTTACAGGAATCACTGTATTCAGTCCATCGTTTCCTCCACTGAATTGCAGCACCACCAACACCTTGTTGCCGGGAGGCACCATTACTTTTCCATCGAAGGCTTTCAAAAACTTCGGCATCATCATCGAAGCTGTGGCTAATGAGCCTACTTGTAAAAATTCTCTGCGTTTGAATAACATAATAATAAAGCCCCATCCCAACCCTTCCCCGAAGGGGAAGGACATTATCCGGGGTGAATTTTAGAGTTTGAAATAATTTTTATATTTTTTAAAGTAAACTTCATCATCTGTTTAAAGATCACTTTCCCAAAAACTGGTTTCAGTTCCCCCTTCAGGGGGCTTTAACATAATTGGTACTCCGGTGTGCTCATCAATTCCACCATTGTTGTTTTAATGTAAGCATCCCTTGTCTGCTTATCAATATATTTATCAAGAATAACTGGATTGATTTTACTTTTTGTCTGGAGCACTACATCGCTAATTTTTTGCAGCAGGTTTTCTTTCGATACTTTTTCAAAAACCTTTGTAACTGCATTCCAATCTACATTTACAGTCACTTGCCTGGCTTTGTCTTTCGTATCCACGCCTTCCATACCCATCATGGTGTCATCATCGTCTTTAGGTTTTACTACAAAATCATCAGCATCAGTAAGTATTTGCGGGATTCGCATTCTTAGCATTAGGGCGCTGCTGTCTATCCAGTTTTTTCCGCCGGGCCAACCGGCAACGTTGGGAGGATAAAATAAAATTTGGCCGAGTGCCCGCTCAAATAATAATTGTACTTCAGGCTTTTCCAATTGCATGGGAATTAGCCTGCGAATGCCAGCAAGCAATTCTACCGGAGATTTTATTCGGGTACCGATATTCTTATCATCATAAAACCAATCACTGGTATATATATCATTCAGCAAACTTTGTATGTCATAATTACTTTGGTAAAACCTGGCGGCAAGCCAATCAATTTTTTCTGCATCAGGCTTGTCGTTTACAAAGTATTTATAAATTTTTTGTGTGATGAATTTTGAGGTTTGCTTTTGCTCCAATAAAATATCTATAATATCATCACCATTAAAATTTCCTTTTTTTCCTAAAAAAGTTTTGCTCTCTGTATCATGGAAAAAGGGCCTTTCAACAAACTCACCTTTTAAATTAAATCCCCATCCTGTAAAGGCCCTTGCACCTTCTTTGATATCGCTTTCAGAATAGTTGCCCCTGCCCATGGTGAAAAGTTCCATTACTTCACGGGCAAAATTTTCATTTGGATGTTGTTTTTTATTTTGCTGATTATTAAGAAAAGAAAGCATTGCAGGGCTTTTACTTATTTCGCGAAGCAATTCACCAAAATTGCCCAAAGCATTTTCGCGAACAATATTTAAAAGTTGTTGCTGGAAATAAATATTTACCACACGGCAAGCAAAATGTCCATGCCAGAAAAAACTCATTTTTTCTCTTAGCTGTGCTTCGCTGTTTATCATTTCACTCAGCCAGGTAAGGTTTAAATTTTTGAGATCTTCCACGGATTGTTTGCGAAGCATTTTCTTTTGATCCTTATCGAGCTTTTGCATTTGCCCTAAGTCCTGTACACCTTTTACCAATCCATCCACCAGGTTCCTCGCGATATCAAATTGTACGGGCTTTTTAGATGAAGTTTTTATGAGAAGTTGGTAAAGGTCTTCTTGAGAAATCTCCTGAAGCTGAGTTGCGTTTTCAGCCATGGGGCCAAACGCGGCTCTCCACAGGAGGTGTTGATTTTTCAATTGATGAGATACTGCCATTATTTTTCTTTA
>JALYYM010000009.1 GCA_030946565.1 Bacteroidota bacterium
ATCAATAAAAATTGTATATTTAATCAGCGTTAAAAATTTCTATACCCATAAGAAAACGATGCTGCGATGAATGTGCCACCGCCTGGTAAATCGTGATATAGATTCAACTTATTTTTTTGATCATAGATCTTATTGAACTCCATTAATAATTTTTAAAATGGAAAATCAGTTTAACTGGAAATCTTTTGTCTATAATATTAATAGCCGCGGTATGGTGCCTGTTATTGGCAATGACCTTTCTATGCTTAAGCTGGATAAAAGTTTTATTGGCCAATCGGATAATTTAGAGGCTATGGTAGAAGCCGGCAGTTTTGATGGTCAATATCTTTTAATAAACCTATATCAATACCTGGCTTTTAAACTTTGGGACATTTTCGGGAAAGACGCTCTACCACTGCCTGTCACGCTCAATCACATTGTATTAAAGCTGCAGGGCTACATACTGGAAAACGAGATAAACAACGCTATTAAAAACGAGATAACTTCCCTTACCGACGACCAGGTTTTATTGCAGCCTTATCGGGACCTGATAAAGATCAGCGGGTTTGAAACCTTTATAACTGTTAACATTGATAATTTTCTCGAGAGGGCTTTTGTGGCTGAAAACAGGCATACTAATCCTTCGTTTAATTTTTCCGTCCCTTTCCCTGCCATAGATATTAATAGTCAAAAAGATCCGGCAATTCCGGGAATATATAATCTTATGGGAAATATCCGGGGGTATAATTTTGCAACCACAGATGAACAGAGCCTTGAATATGTTTTTGAACTTTTGAATGGAAGTGATGTTATCGCAAAAGATTTATTTGATGCCATACATCAAAAAAATATCCTGTTTATCGGAAGCAGCTTCCCCGATTGGTTCATGCGTTTCTTTATAAGAATATTATCAAAAGAAAGATTCAGGTACAGCTTAAAAACCAAATACGTTGCCTGCGACAGTACACTGCAGGATGCAGAGTTAATAACATTTCTTGAAACCAACGCAACCAAAGTAATTCCTATCAGCGCTAAAGAGCAGGATATTAATGGTAATAAAGTTTATAAAAGCTCCATTGAATTTATTCATGAAATGTTTGCGCAATGCGATAAAAATGGTTTGTCAAAGACCAAAGAAGTGAAGTATAAAGAATTGATTTTTATAAGCTATAGCCGCGATGATAAATCGCTCGCCGAAAGATTAAGAAATGAATTTGAAAAGAATGGCTTACGCGTTTTCTTTGATGAAGACACGCTGCAAACAGGAGACTTGTACAACCAGGTGATAAGGAAGTATATAAAGACGTGCGACTTTTTTGTAGCCATCATTTCAGAAAACGCAATAAAAGATAAGAGCCGCTATGTATATGAAAAGGAATGGAAAAGCGCTATCGTATTAAACAACTTTAACGGCTATCCGAATATACGCCCTTTCATTATTGATAAAACCGTTCCAACTGATGATCGTATACCCGAAGAAATAAGGAACCTCAATATTGAAACTAACCTGGTTTTTGATGACCTCGGAAAAACGGTACAAAAATTTATAAAGGAAAATAACCTGACGCCGATAACTTAATAATATGAAAGAGGCCATCAATGAAAACATAAATACGGCTGTAGCAGATGCCCAGCGGCCTTTCCCCGGCCTGCGGTCTTATGAAGAAAAAAATAAATCACAATTTGGCGGCCGCGATGCTGAGATAAAGGAACTGTTCAAGCTGGTGGAAATAAACAGGCTGACCATTGTTTTTGGTAAATCCGGCATTGGAAAAACATCATTGATAAATGCAGGGCTTATACCGGAATTGAAAAGCAATTACCTCTATTCAATTTATATAAGAATTGATTATTCTTCTCAAAAAAAACCGCTCGATCAGTTACGGGGATTAATTTATGAAAAGCTGAAGGCAAGAGACAGCAGCATTCCGGATATAGGCGAAAGTGTATTGTGGGAATATTTTCATGACCTCAAATTTTGTGATGGCTTGCTTACGCCGGTAGTAATCCTGGATCAGTTTGAAGAAATATTTACAATCGGTAAAGAAAAAAGCAGTGATGTGTATGCACTCATCACGGAACTATCTGACCTGGCTGAGAACAGGGTACCCATGGTGGTGCAGCAAAAGCATAAGAACACATCAGAGATGATCTCTTCGCAATATGGAGATCAAAATTATCATGTGATTATAAGCATGCGGGAAGATTACCTGGCACAGCTTGAAAGCCTGAAAACTTTTTTGCCATCCATGAAAGATAGCCGCTTCCGCGTGGTACAGATGACGGTGTTCCAGGCTATGGATGCGGTAATGAAGCCTGCAAATAATTTAATCGAAAAAGATGTGGCCGTTGCCATCATCAATAAATTGCCCGGCATTTCTAAACTCGATTTTGATCTCTCGGCAAATGAAAAAGAAACCGGAACAAAATTGCTCGTTGAACCTTTTTTACTAAGCCTTATCTGCTATGAAATTAATGAAAAGAGAATTGAAAAGGGACTTGATAAAGTGACTTTGGAGATGGTCTCTCAATTTGATATTTCGGAAGTGATCAATTCATATTACAACAAAACGATGCAGGGTTTTAGCGAGAATGTGCAAAGAGGTTTTGAAGATACAATGCTTACTGAAAGCGGCTTTCGCAAGTTAGAATCCCTTGAAGAACTTGAAACCAAATTCGGGATTAATAACAACGACATTCAGCAGTTGATAGAAAAAAGACTCATTCGTAAAGAGCTTCGCGATGGGGTGGAATATGTAGAATTGATCCACGACGTATTGACACCTGTGATAAAAGCGGGAAGAGAAAAGCGCCTGAGTGACTTGCATGAAAAAGAAAGAAAAGAAACTATACAGCGAGCCATAGAACTGGATAAAATGAAACGGAAAAGAATGGTAAGATCGGCGGCGCTGGTAATAACACCCATTGTATTAATTCTGTTGATTTTGGCAGTGTGGGGATACTATAAAAACATAAAGAACGAAAGAAAAATTAATAACATTGATCTTGCCAATACGCTGTTACGAACTTCTGATATGCTTGCCAATAGCATATCTGATAACGCCAATGCAGCGCTTGTTTCAAGAACTGCCTATTTAATAAATAAAGAAAATAATGGCGGGAATGAAATTGATTTTTACAACTCCATGTATCAAAGCCTGGATAACCTGCAGCAAAATGTTTTTGAAATCACAAACAACGATAGCTCTGATATAAGAGCGTTTGCAAATACAGGCAGCAATACAGTTTACTTTGGATGCGTGGATGGAAAATTATATAAGCTGAATGGCCTAGATAGTGCTGCAAAGCTGGTAAGTGAATTTGGAAAAAGAATAACCAGTTTAGCCATTAGCTCAAACAAACAATATTTAGCAGTAGCAGGTGTTTCAAATGAAGTAAGTATCATTGACCTTTTAACACCGGGCTCTAATATAATTAATCTAAGCACAGGAGATACAGTAGGAACGGGCAAATCAGCCTGCTTTACGGATGATGGCCGGTTGATCTTGCGTTTGGATTCAAAAATTATTAGGTGGGATATTAATTCCTGGAAGCCAGTTGCATGGAAACAGAAAATACAAATCGAAGTAAACAATGAAAAAGAAATTAAAAGAATAGATCATGAGCAAAATGCAATGGATTTTAAATACGAAGGAATAAGTGAATTCAATTGCATGTCAGTCTTTAAAAACAAAATTGCTTTAGGCATTGATTCGGGTGTTATTGTTATCACCAAAGATTCTATTATCCGCATTAATTCAAATGATTTTGGCCCTACATCCGCAGTTACATTTGACCCTTCAGGAAATTATTTATTTATAGGAAATACTAACGGTACTGTTTATAAGCTGTCATTATCTTCCTACAGCACGGAGCTCAGTCAATACCAAACGGCACGTATTTCAGGTATAACTTTTAGCAGTAATGGGAAATATATGGCGTCCGCAAGTTCTGATCACACTACTGCGATTTGGAATTTGGAAAAAAGCTGGAATTCGTCGGCGCCCTTGCTGCTACTGCCGTCTGGTAGCAAAGCTCCTGTGTATTGTGTTACCTTTAGTAATAATAATGACTATATCCTGGCAGGTTACCAGGGCGGCAAAATTTTCAAGTGGCCGGTAAATATGGAAATACTATCGGGGCTTATTTGCGCTAAAGTAAATAGGGATTTAGATACAGCTATTTTAAAAAGATATGTGAAGAGGGAATTCAATCTTAAGGAAATAGAAAAATATAATTGTACTAACGGCGGCAAAAATTGATAAGGCAGTACGCAGGTGTACGAATAAGTTTTATAATTTCTTTTGGTAATAAAATCCAATGTTTGTATGACAAAACAATTTGCAATCAACCTACATTTATTTATAATTTTATACTTAGAAATGATCCCGCAATAAATATTGTTTTTATTGAAATTTTTATAATAATCTAAATTGTTTTTATGAAACCAAATAAATTAATCAGTATACTTTTCTTCTTCTTCCTGTTTATAAATTTAGCAGGCATGAACGCTAACGGCCAGGCCTGCAAGGATATTTATAATAATGCATTAGGCAATTACAACAGGGGGCAATTTGAAAATATAAATAATGAGTTGAACGGCTGTATCGCGGATTTTAATAGCAACAGGGAAGCCTATAGGCAAAGCCAGCAGGGAAAAGATATAAACGCAGTTTTTAAAGTGTACAAACTAATTATCACTTCATACAGGAACCTCGATAAAGAAAACCTGGCAGTGGCAAAAACTAATGAGCTGATTGCTTTTTTTGCTAATAAATTAACTGCCCAGGATGTGCAAGGCAGGCTGAATAATACGCAATTAGCGCCGATGTAATAAAATTATAAAAACGTGGAATCCTTGGTGTGCATTGAGTGTGGTCATTCCTCAATACTCCATTTTCGTTAGGCAGAAGTTTCGAATTCTGATTGCTAACGTAGAAACGTACACGCTATCAAACAACATCATTTACTCTTTAGCAATACTTTTTTCTTCAGCCATTTTCTTATGGGCTCATCATATAGCTTAAGGCTGGCGTAGGCAAAATAAAAAGTTGGCTGCAAAGGTGAGTAAAGCAAAAGGCAGCACCGTCTGCATGGTTGGCTTATGATTGCTTACCCATGCGGTATAAATATATATGAATGGGTAATGTGTAATATATATCGGGTAAGAAATATCGCCTAGGAACTTACATGTCCGTGAGGCACGCTTTCCTTTTATCTCTCCGCTGGCACCCAAAAATACAACCACTGGAAAAATGATAATGATACTTATTGATTCGTAAAGGCCATTCATCCATGGATGGTTACTGCCACCGATTCTTGGCATGCCCATAACAATTACCAGTAGTAAGCTGCACCAAAAAAATGCGTTATTTACATACTTTAGTTTTGCTGCTCTTGAAAGCAATAATCCTGCAAAGAACGGATACATCACACGGGTGAAGCCTATACGGAGTTGCTCTCCGGTTATTGACCAGCCGCCAATTAAATCACCATGTGTTACGGCCAATTGTACCAACGCAAAGCCTGCTACAAACACGAGTATTGAAAGTGTTGTCTTTGAAAATTTTCTGACACCAATCGCGTATAAAATATTTGCAACGTACTCAAATAACAGTGACCAGCCGGGCCCGTTTAGCGGATGCATTTCCTGCCAGCCCGTATATCCATGGATGGTGGTAAAGGAATTAAAGTGAACCCAACCAACATTACGAGTAGCATTTTCCAAACAGGTACCTGGCTTATTAAAGGCCACATTGCCGAACCCTGGAAATAGAAACAGGCGGCGCCAACGATCTTCCCATCACAACCATTGGTTGAAGCCTTAGGAGGTGCAGTTTAAAAAAATCCATTGTGCTCATCGTGCCCCACTGATCGTAATAAGCATAGCCAATCACAAAACCTGAAAGCAAAAAGAAAAAGTCGACCGCAAGATAACCGTGATTGATAACCTGGTCGGGAGGGCTGGTAGCGTGCGCCTCAAAAAGATGAAAAGCAACCACTATCACCGAAGCTACTCCGCGAAGCCCGTCAAGAATCTGGTAATGTGGTTTGGTGGTTAACGAGCTTTTTTTCATTTATAAATTTATTGCCTTGATGAGAAGCTGTCTCCTGCAATTTTTTTGTTGATAATAGCATTTCTAACAATTGATATCCTTTTGTAACGCACAACAATCATGATATTTATGCCGGGGCAAACTTATTATAAATTTATTATTACATGTTGCCAGAGTGCCAAATAGTATTTATATTTAGATTCTATCCGCTCTAAGAATTCTCCTGCCGCCAGCCTTATTTTCATTCATAACATTTAATATAATTTAAAATGAAGCAAAAAAGATTTTTGCATGCTTCCGCAATTGCGGTGGGCATGGCTTTCCTATTGGCATCCTGTAGTTCCGGCGGAGAAAAACAGGAAACTGAAACGGCTACCACAGATTCGATGGTAACTGACACTACAACTTCAATGCAAAACTCCGAGCCTGCAACCGCGCAACCTGGCAAGGTTTTGATCGTAAAAGAAAAGGTGGCCAACTATGCAAAGTGGAAAGAATCCTACGATGCACGGGACTCTATGCGGCAGGCCAATGGTCTTAGTAATTATGTTTTGGGAAGAGGGATGGATGACTCTAATACGGTAGTCATTATTTTAAAAATGGCCGATGTAAATAAAGCGAAGGAACTGGCAAACTCGCAACAATTGAAAGACAAATTGCATAAAGGTGGGGTGATAGGTACGCCTACATTTGAATACCTGGATGTAGTGATGAATGACGATGCGCCAATTGCCGTGAACTCCCGGCTTATGGTATCTCATAAAGTAAAAGATTGGGACGCGTGGAAAAAAAGTTTTGATGAACACAAGCAGGCAAGAATGGATGCAGGCCTTACAGACAGGGGCCTCGGTTACCACGATGGCGACAACCACCTGGTGTCAATCGTGTTTGCTGTAAATGATAAAAAGAAAGCAGATGAATTTCTCAAGTCGAAAGACTTAAAAGATAAAATGGCTGAAGCAGGCGTAGATGGCCCACCATCATTTTTTTATTATAACATTGTGCAAAAGTTTTAGCAGGAACTAAATTCCCCAGCCTAAGTAAGAGTTCGAGATGATAGTATTAGATGCAGGAAATCTCAGAAGCTTACAAAATAATACATGTTGAAAATTATACGAAGTGGGGGAGACTAATAATGGCAGCGTAAGACTTGCGCTGCCATTGTTTATTTTAAGAAAGAGTAATGTTGAGAAGAAAAAAATTATTGCTGCGGCAATTCGAGCAACGCAAAGTGAGCTTCACTATCACCAATATTTTTTAGAGAAAATGAATGGTTTCTTTTAATCTCAAAATAACTGCCGGGCTTCAAAACCTGGTCCTGTGTTTTCCCATCTTGCTTCGTTTGCGTTACCGGGGCATCAAGAGATATCAGGATCAATGAACGATTCTTATCCCTGGGAATAAAATTATTTCCGCTTGTCAACGTAAGACGGTAGGCCCTTACGCAGGAGGTATCAATTGCTATTTGCAGGCTTGAAAGTTGTAACGGCTTTTGCGCAAAGCCTGTATCTTTCGATAACAGTTCGATGTCCATTACGTGGAAAGTGTCTTTATCCATATTCCAAACCCGGTGTACACGCAGATGAGGCGGCGCTAAGTTTTCAAAGATGATGCTGCCGGCAGTAGACTTACTGGTTGAAGAAGTCCCACCCTTTAACTGCGACCCGGTAGCGGTATTGGTAAATAAAATAAATACGGATGGCGTGTGATGAATATGATATTGTGTTGTATCGCCCGGCGGTAGCAGAACATTTAAGATACGTATTTGGTTGTTTTGAAAAACAGGATGGTGCCGTGGCTCTTCATGCACCAACACCTGTGCCTGTAAATTGCTAAGTTTACATAACAAAACAAGAAAGAATAATATGCTGCGCAAACTCATTTTAGATCATTCATTTGATAGAGGCTCTGTGAAGATGTACCATTGCGGTATGCATTCGGCTGCCCTGAAAATAGAATTTGTTCAGCCTGTACCATTTTCAAATTTATAATTTAAAATTCATTTTTTTGATGCGTTGCTTTGAAACAGCAACAAAAAAATTACGAGCCTAAGTTCTGCGGCAAGAATGAACTTTTCAATTTTTGTCAGAGCCCACAGCGGAAAAGCAAAACTTACAAACTAAAATTTGAAAGAACTCACATTGTTCGGTAACAAAAAAAAGTTTCATTTAAAAACTTTCCACCAGTCAGCCGAAAAATGATTGCGAAAAAAAGTGGAAACCTGGAACTGTCAAATCTTGTCCGTCAAATTGTGTGATGAA
>JALYYM010000050.1 GCA_030946565.1 Bacteroidota bacterium
GTAAGTATAGTATCTGCTGTAAGATGTGGCGCTGCTGCATGCCCGCCTTTGCCTTTTATTGTTATATAAATTTCATCAGCGCTTGCCATCACCATGCCGGAGCGAAAACTCAATTTTCCCACATCTAAACCAGGATGAACATGCAAGGCAAAGATTGCTTCAGGCTTTGGATTCTCAAGCACGCCTTCTTTTATCAGAATGCTTGCGCCACCGGGATTTTTTTCTTCACCGGGTTGAAAAATTAATTTTATTGTGCCCTCCCATTCGTCTTTTAATTCGTTTAAAATTTTAGCTGCGCCAAGCAAACAAGTCGAGTGCACATCATGCCCGCAGGCATGCATAATTCCTTCGTTTTTTGAACGATAGTCAACTTCATTTTTTTCATTGATAGGCAAAGCATCCATATCCGCACGCAACGCTATTATTTTGCTATCCGGGTTTCTGCCTTTTATAAGGCCAATGACTCCTGTGATAGCCATCTGTTGAAATTCAATACCCCACTCTGTAAGTTTATCCTGGATATATTTTGAAGTCTCAAATTCTTTGAAACTTAGCTCGGGGTGTGCATGCAGGTGATTGCGAATGCTAATAAATTCGTCTGAATATTTTGCCGCTAAGTCTTTGATTTTTTCTTTAATCATTTTATTTCATTAAAACCAGTAGTTCGGATCTCCCTCAAAAATAAAAGAGTTTCATAAAATGAAACCCTTTTAAAAATAGTTTATAATAATCGTTTTATTTTATATCATCAGGATTAAAATCTTTATCAGGCTTCACTTCAATTGTTTCTGAAAGCAGGTAAATAGAGGCGCCATTTAGCATACGGCTAATTTGATCTTTGTAATCTTCTGCTTCTTCTTTTGTGCGGAAATTGCCAAATTTTAATTTAATGTATGGATTAGCATACCACATGTATGGCTTTTGCTCAGGAAATTTTTGGAGAAGTTCAGAACGCACTTTTAAAGCATAATCACGGTCGTAGGTATTAAGCACCATCAGGCGATAGCCCCTTGCTGATCTTGCCTGCGATTTTAAAATAGCTGTGTTTATTTCCGATTCTTTTTTTGCTAAAATCTCAAGCCTGTAATCGCTGTGAACAATTACCCGGTTCGGCGGAATACTATCAGGGGTTTGAGAATACGAATTAAGAGAGTAGCATATAAGCAGGCAAAGAAATAACTGTTTCATATTTTGTGGGTAGCATAAGTCAAAAATAATACCATGATCGTACTTCTTCAACCCAGGCTTGATGTTAAGGCTGATAATAATTTAAACGTAAAGGTTGCTAACGGATAGTGTGAAATCTTAATTACCTAAAACAATCAGGCAAATCAGTAAATCTGAAAAATAGGCTCTGATAATTATTAGTGCGAATGATGATGCTGCATAGCTAAAAGCTCATCGGGAGAAGTTTCTTTTTCTTCAGGTGTAACTTGCTTCTCAAGCCAGTTAAATAATTTTTCTGTTAGTATCCTTCTATAGCTGCTATCCACCTGCTTTTCGTCTTTCATCATACGATCAACATAGCCATCAATCCCTGTCATATCTTCTCCCATATTCATTTGGCCGAAATAGCGCATAATCTCCTGCTTCATCGCATCTCTCAGCTCTTCTTCAGTAACATCAATCTTATTTTCATTAATCACTTTATCGCTGATCAATGTCCATTTCAATTGATTGGTAAACGATGGATATTCGGCTTCGACTTCCTCCGTTGTTTTCTTTTTTTCTCCGCCTACAGCTATCCAGCGCTTTAAAAATTCATCAGGAAACTTTAACGGAATATCTATTAAAAGATGATATAGCTGATCATGCATTTGCCCACGGCTGGCAGCATCCCATTGTGTTTGCAATTCTTCTCTCAATGTATTACGAAAATCTTCCTCTGTCTTAATTTCTTTACCGGAAAAAACAACGTTAAAAAAATCTTCATTCAATTCTTTCTTTTCAACCAAACCAATTTTTTGAATGCTCATCCTGAAATATTTTTCCAGGGATGCTTCATCATTTTTATCCAGGCCGAGATCAGATATTATCCATTCTCTTTCTTTTTCAGGGAACGCATTTTTTAATTGCAAGACAATAAAATCGTCTTTCTTTTTCCCATACAACTGTGGGCGAAAATCTTCTGCAAAATATTTTACCAGTATAGAATTATCTTTCGCAGTGGAGTCTGGCAGTGGCTTTCCGGCTGCATCGCTCTCCCGGAAGATAACATTCAAAACATTTTCCGGAGCGCCAATTTCTTCAACATCCTCTTTCATTTCCCCATGTTTCGTCACCAGCTTTTCCACTTCTTCATTCACCATTTCATCCGTCACATTTACCTTATAAATAACAGGCTTTACGGCGGTCAATCCATCTAAAGAAATAACAGGTTTTGTGCCCATTTCAA
>JALYYM010000136.1 GCA_030946565.1 Bacteroidota bacterium
CTTCAAAATAAAATACATTTAACTTGCGCCTTCACTGAAAATTCTATCAATGAAATTAGTTTCTTATTTAAATGATGATCATGCACAATTGGCGTTTCTTGTAGATGGTATGTTGTACGACAGTGACCGGCTACATCCTGAATTACCGGTCACTATGACTATGTTTCTAAACTTTTGGGAAGATGTTTTTCCATTAGCACATTCGATCAACCGTGCCCTCATTAACGGCAATAAAAAATTTACCGGCATCCCTCTTGAAAACGTGGAAATACTTGCGCCAGTTCCTCATCCTACAAGCTGCCGGGATGCTTATGCTTTCAGGCAACATGTAGCAACGTCAAGACGAAACAGGAATGCCGAAATGATCCCCGAGTTTGATCAGTTTCCAGTCTTTTATTTTACAAATCATAACAGTATACAAGGGCCGGGAGAAATTATTTGTATGCCTGATCATTTTAATAAACTTGACTTTGAGTTGGAAGCTGCAATAGTGATTTGCAAGCCAGGCAAAAATATAAAAGCAGAGGAAGCCGATGAATACATTGGTGGATATATGATCATGAACGATGTAAGCGCCCGTGGCTTACAAATGGATGAAATGAAATTGAATCTCGGGCCGGCAAAGGGCAAAGATTTCTCTACCGTAATTGGCCCCATGCTGGTAACACCTGACGAACTGGAAGATTTTAAAATCGAGACTAAGGAGAATCATACCGGTAACGCCTATTCGCTGCCAATGAAGTGTTGGGTAAATGGTGTGCAGGTAAGTGAAGGAAATTTTGGCGATATGGATTGGACCTTTGCAGAGATCATCGAGCGTGCAAGCTATGGCGTGCAATTGTATCCCGGCGATGTAATAGGCAGTGGCACCGTAGGTACGGGCTGTTTTCTTGAGCTTAACGGAACCGGGAAATTAAATGATCCGGGTTATCAGGAACAATGGTTGCAGGAAGGAGATGAAGTAGAAATGGAAATTGAAGGCCTCGGAAAATTAAAAAATACGATTGTAAAAGATGAGGATGATTTTTCAATAATGGCATTGAAAAAAAATATTTAATTGGCAATGTATAAAACAATTCTTCTTGACGATATAAAACCCGCAGAGGTTTCAAATTATTTGCATTATGCCATTGCTCCACGGCCTGTCTGCTTCGCTAGTACTATAGATGCTGCAGGTAAAGTGAACCTAAGCCCATTCAGTTTTTTTAATTTATTTAGTGTTAACCCGCCGATACTTATTTTTTCACCATCCAGGAGGGCAAGAGATAATACAACAAAACACACGTTGCAGAATTTGAACGAGGTGCCGGAAGTAGTTGTAAATATTGTAACCTACGATATGGTGCAGCAGGTAAGCCTTAGCAGTTGTGAATATCCGAAGGGAACAGACGAGTTTATAAAAGCTGGATTTACCAAGGAAGCTTCGCAACTTATAAAGCCGCCGCGGGTAAAAGAAAGCCCTGTGCAATTGGAATGCAAGGTGCTTGAGATAAAATCTTTGGGAGATAAAGGTGGCGCAGGAAATCTTGTGATCGCGGAAATTATCATGCTGCATATTCACGAAAATATTTTAGATGAAAATGGAAAAATTGATCAACGCAAACTTGATCTTGTTGCAAGGCTTGGAGGCAATTGGTATGCACGGGTAAATGCAGATAATATTTTTGAAGTAAAAAAACCAAATACCGAATTAGGAATCGGCATCGACGCTTTGCCTCCATCCATCAGGACAAGCAAGATTTTAACCGGCAATAATCTTGGCCAACTCGCCAACGTAACTGACTTGCCTTTTGTGGATGCTTCTTATGAAGATGATACCCTCAAAAATATTTTTCAATATTATTCCATTGAGCCGGAAGAAATGGAAAAGGAATTACATTTATATGCAGCCGTCTTACTTAATGAAGGAAGAGTAAATGAGGCCTGGCAAGTGCTATTGTCGTTGGAGTGAAAAATAATATCTTTATAGTATGAGTGCTGTAAAGCTTTTACCATATTATACTTACGAAGATTACTGCAGGTGGGAAGGCAGGTGGGAATTGATCGAAGGAATTCCTTTTGCAATGAGTCCGGCGCCTTCTTTAAGGCACCAATGGCTAATAGCAAAAATTATAACTGAATTGAGTTTAGCAATAAAAACCGCTAAATGTAAGCATTGTAAAGTGTACGATTTTATTGATGTAAAAATTAAAGAAGACACAATCGTACAACCGGATTGCTCAATCATTTGTAAGCCGCCGAAAAATAATTTTCTTGATTTTCCTGCAGCATTAGTTGTTGAAATTTTATCCCCCA
>JALYYM010000215.1 GCA_030946565.1 Bacteroidota bacterium
CTATGTAGGCATTTTCAACATTGCCGATAGTGCTCATAATATTTCGTTTGACTTTGCGTCGTTAGGAATGAAAGGTAAAGTGGCTGTGCGTGATCTTTGGAAACATGCGGAGATTGGGGTGTTCAAAAAGCAATACACGCAAAATATAAATGCGCATAGTTCGGTATTATTAAGCGTGACGGTAAAATAGAATGTGTGCTGAATTTTCCAATAAACTTCTGGAAAATTTATTTGGAAGTAAAATTTATCAGGTATCGGAACTTTCCAAAAGTTGTGTGTTTTCGGAAACTTTTGGACAGTTTATTTGGGAGTATATAAGTTTATAAGCTATCTGCTAAACTTTCCAAAAGTTCCTTTCCAAAAGTTCTTCCATCCGTTTTTCTGAATCGTTATATTGATAATATAATTGACCATCTTTATTACTTATTTTTTCAATGTAACTATCTGAAACATCGATGCAGCTTATTGAAGCCCTGGTAAACAAAGAACTGGCCCCACGTAATAAAATGGTTTGATGATTTTTAAAAGGAAAAGTCAAGGTTAAAAGAAATACCGAAAGGGGTGCAGTCTCACTTGTCGCTTTGGACTAAAGGTTGGAAACCTTTGAAATCGGAATTTTTAAATAGAAATGAAAATATTTGAGGTTGGCAACCTTTTAATGTAGCAATTGTACGTGCAAAAATTATTTGATTCCTTCTTCTCTTTTGAATGCGTAGGATGTACTTAAAATATACTCATAGAACTGTGCGAGTGTGCTGGATACTACAAAATAATAGTTGGGCCTGTACATTTTTTTGTACCTGGTAAGTGTATCACCACTAAGCCCGGTAACTCTATTGATCACCTTTGAGCTAAAGCGATAATCTACATACCGGTCTTGCTCCTGCTCTTCCAACCTTTTTTGAAAGGCCAGGTTTTGTTTATTTTTTCTGAATTGAAAAATGCCAATAAGCTGGTCAAGATCTAAGCCTGCCGCGGCGCCAGGTTCATAGTTGGAACTGATACCGGGTTTTTCAAAATCAAAAATTTTAGAATAAGACATCCTGTTGTCAAGGGAATCTCTGCGATAGGTATCCGCGTAAACGGTAACTCCTTTGAGGAGTTTGTATTTATCGTTTGTCTTCACCCGTAAAGAAATGTCAAAGGCATTATAATTACCAATTGTTTCCACCGGAAATTTTACTGTTGATTTTCCCCTGTAAAAAAAACTTAAAGAATCTGTTTTAGAAACCTGGATGTGATATGCCCCCAGTGAATCAGTAGCAGTCACCAGCCCTGATGTGCTTGAAACATTTACATTGGGCACCACGTACAGCTTTGAAGAGTCATACACTGTTCCGGAAATAATGATTTGTGCTTTTACATTTGAAAAGCAAAGCCCCTGTAATAATAATGCCAACAGAAAAAATTTCGATTGTAGCTTTCTTTTCAAAAAAAAAATATAAGAAGTAATATTACATTAATGGATTAATCAAAACATACAAGCCTCTCTTTTTTAACGCTGATTTTTGAAATAGACTCAAGTAAAAACAGCGAAGCAACTTAGCTTGCTACTGCTTTAACCGTAATTTAGTTTTAAAATATTTTCCAATGCCCCACATGATAAGCGGGGTAAGGGGCGGAATATAAATTGCGTACCTGGGGTTAAAAAGAGAAACAATTATTATGATCAAAAATATTATGGGGATAGCGATGGCCCTAAACGAGTAATAATTTGCCACGGGTGTGGCAAGATTTTCTGAAAGATTATTTTTTGGGTTGCTTATATATTTCCATAAATAAAAGCTCATAATTCCTATGTAACAGAAATTGAATGAATAAATGATGATGGGCGTCTTTAAAAAATCAAAAGTGTATTCGCTGTAAAAGGCGGTACTAAAGGGTAATAATACAATACCCAAAAGAAAAAGAAGATTTATCCAAAGCAATTTTTGTGTGTAACCAATCACAAAACCAAAGAGGCGATGATGTATAGTCCAGTAAAGGCCGATCAGTAAAAAGCTTAGTAAAAATCCTATTAATTTAGGTAACAACATCAGGAAGGCATTCAACACCTGGATTTCTATTACCGGTTCAGCTAACTCTGGAATTTTTAAATCAATGACCAGTAAAGTAATAGCGATGGCAAAGACTGCATCGCTGAATAAGATTAGCCTGTCTAATTGAAACTCTTGTTTGTGTTTGCTTAATGATGGTAAAAGCATTAGTTAATTTTTGATAAAAACTTATAGTCCTTCAGTTTATTTAGTGGAATGATAAAATTTAAAATCATTGCCAAGCAAGTAAATCATACTAATAAAATTATATACGTTTCTGAATTTACTACCTTTGAATTTATAAGTGAAGGACCAAGAGGAAGATTTTAAAACTTGTTCAATTTACACTTATTAATGAGGGCCGCGACATTTATAACCTAGCTTTCGGTGACAAAATTATTTAACTCGTGAAATTGATGACAAAATTGTAACAGATAATGGTGACAGTGAAAAAGTGTTAGCAATTGTGGTTGCAGCCGCCTATAATTTTTTCGATTATTTCCAGATGTATTTATTTATGCAACAAGAAGTACACCAGCCGGAACAAGATTCTATAAAATGGGTATCAATAAATAAGTTGAAGTAGGGATTCGCTGTTCAACGAAGGAAATAGTGAATTTGAATTAGACCCAACACCGTTGCCAGAAGCAGACAGTAAAAAGATTAGTGAACTAATTGCTTATTATAACGCAACCGGGAAAAAAATGTTGCTGCAAAAAGCCAAAGGCAAAATCTCGTTTGAAAAGTACACGCAGAAAAAAGCAATAACTTAATAAGTTGACTCGCTGTTCTTTTTTGCTCAAGTCTTCGGCTTGAATGCCTTTTCAAGCAATAATCGTTAGCCGGTCTCTTACATAGAAATATGAATTATTTGCATCACCCCACTTGCAACTTTTTCAAAAAATAACGCATCATTACCGGGAATTTTAAATGCATTTTTTTGCAG
>JALYYM010000227.1 GCA_030946565.1 Bacteroidota bacterium
GGAAACATCGGTCAATTCATTCAAAATATTTTCTACATAATGTGCACCCAAAACAATGCCGGTGCCACTACTTAAATGTGCTCCCCAACTGCTTAGAAATACAACTCTTTTTACATTAGCCTGGCGAATAGCATGCTTGTAAATATTGCCCATGTTTTTGTAATAAGCCATCTGATCAATTACTTTCCAATTGGGCGGTGTCATACAAAAAACAGAATCTGCGCCCGTAAAAGTTTTACTTAGAAAATCAACATCTTCTAAGGAACCTATGGCTGCAGTTGCTCCTAAATTTTCGATATCGCTTTTTCTTTCTTCGCTATGGCTGATTACTGTTACCTGGTGATTATTTCGCAATAATTCTTTGGTGAGTGGTTTGCCAATGTGTCCTAAGGAACCTGTGATTACTATTTTCATTTTTTAAATTTTACAGATATAATTCGATTAATAAATAAACCATTTTTACCACGGACTTATTTCAGTTCCATCCTCAATATCGTTGCTAAAAAATTTTCCTGTGGGTGCACTATTGTCTGTTAATGTATGTTTTACTATAAAAGCTGCTGCACTTTCCACTGTTCCGGGACCGCTATGCTGGTTGAAATCTGTTGCCGTATAACCAGGATCAATTGCATTTACTTTGAAATGTAAATCTCTTAATTCGTATGCCAATAAAATGGTGAAAGCGTTTAAAGCGGCTTTTGAAGATATGTAGCTTGCGAGCTTAACGTTATAGTATTTCCAGTTGGGATCACTCTGCATATTTAGCGAGCCAAGCCCCGAAGTAATATTGCTGATCCGTGGGCTATCCGATTTTTTGAGTAACTCCAAAAATGTTTGGGTAACGCTAATTGCACCAAAGAAATTGGTATCGAATACTTCCTGAATGTCTGCGATGGAAGTAGTTAAAACACTTTCGGGAAAACCCTTGCTTATCCCCGCGTTATTAATTAAAATATCCAATTTGCCATCTTCTTTTTCTATACTGTTTTTTGCTTGCAAAATGGTGCCTGGCTTGGTAATGTCAATTTCAATAGCCATTATATTGTCAAATCCATTTTCGTTTAATTCTTTTACTACTGCGTTACCTTTTTCAAGATCACGTGTTCCCAGGTAAACAAATAATCCTTTTTTAGAAAGTTGTTTTGCTGTTTCTAAACCAATGCTTCTATTAGCTCCTGTAATTAATACTGACGTCATTTTAAATGTTTTTAAACTTAGTACACAAAAGTCATTCTTTTAAAAAAGAAATCAGTTGTCATTTGGCAAAAAAATATTTAGCAGATACTTTTTCTGATTCTGCTGAGTGAAGATTTAGTGACGCCTAAATAAGAAGCAATGTAATTGAGCGGAATTCGATTGGCAACAGTAGAATATATCTCCATAAACTTCAAATAGCGAGTGGTGGCGTTTTGTGAAACCAACGGGCTTCTTCTTTCTACTTTTTGCAGCAGGGCTGTTGAAATAATTTTGTGTACAATATTGTCCCAGCCAATAACGGCATTTAGCAATTCCTGCCAATCTTGTCTGCTAAAAACTATAAGGCTGCAGTCGGTTATCGCTTGTACGTAAGCAGTGGAAGCAAGTTCATTATCAAAACTTGCTAAGTCAACCAAAATATTATTTTCTTCAATGAAATATTTGGTAATTTCTTCACCGTTATCATTGTAATAAAACACTCGGGCTAATCCTTCTAAAATAAAACTAAATTGATGGGAAACTTTGCCTGCCTCTAAATAAAATTCATCCTTATGCAGAATTACTTCAGTCGCTTTACCTGAAATTAATGTTATCTGTTGCTGGTTGAGATTACCAAACTTTAAAATATAGTCTTTGAATTTTTTCATTGTCACAAGTTAGTTAAGTCATTTGTCCAGAACTTGTCAGTTGACGAGAATATGTATTTGCATACAAATATCAATTAAATGACTGCCTGAACTCCACCGGCGAAAAATTGGTTTTTGTCTTGAACAGTTTACTAAACGATTGCGGGTGTTCAAAGCCTAATTCATAAGCAATTTCACTTACAGATAAATCGGTGGTTGATAATTTTTCTTTTGCTTTTTCAATAAGTTTGTCGTGGATATGTTGCTGTGTACTTTGCCCGGTTAATACTTTGAGTAAGCTGCGCAGATAATTAGGCGAGACGTTCAAAGTTTCTGAAATGTATTGAACAGTTGGCAAACCTTTTTTAAGTAATTCTTCACTGTTGAAATAGTTTGAAAGCAATGTTTCCAAACGGTCAAGAAGTTGGTGATTGGCTTTTTTTCGCGTGATAAATTGGCGATGATAAAACCTTTCAGCATAATTCAATAAAGTTTCAATTTGCGAAATGATAATATCCTGGCTAAACTTATCAATGTTAGCATGATATTCCTGCTGAATATTTTGAATGATATTGTTGATCGTGGCTTCTTCTTTCTCTGAAAGAAACAATGCTTCGTTTACAGAATAATCAAAGTATTCATATCGCTTCATGTTTTTTGCCAAGGCTGTGTTCCACAAAAAGTCTGGGTGGATAAGCAGTATCCAGCCTGAAGGTATTGCGATTGAATTTTCATCCACCGCAACACTTAACACCTGTTTGGGAGCCAGGAAATACATAACGCCTTCATCGAAATCATACTCCTGCTGGCCGTAACGCATTTTGCCGTTAAGGCCGCGCTTTATAGAAATGGAATAGTAATCGGCAACGATTGACTGTACCGGATTAAATTTTTTGGCAGCCGCAACCTGGCCATAATCTACAACACTAATAAGCGGATGCTCAGGCGGCGACAGTTGATTAAGCTGATGAAATTCGCTGATAGTTTTAATTCTTAAAGGTTGCATTTTCTTGGGTTAATAAATTACAAGGCTTGTCCACCGGAAACTTCAATGCGTTGTCCGTTTATCCAATACGCATCTTCAGTACATAAGAAGGCAACAACGCCGCCAATATCATCAGGCAAACCTACACGGCCCAAGGCGGTAAGGCTTGCTATATGTGCATTGATGTCTTTATTATCACGGGTACGGCCACCACCAAAATCTGTTTCGATTGCGCCCGGAGCAATAACATTTGCACGAATTTTTCTTGCTCCTAATTCCCTGGCAAAATAACGTGTCAATATTTCCACTGCACCTTTCAGGGAACCATAAACGGAAGAACCGGGATAGATGATGCGGGTAAGGCCGGATGAAATATTAATCATTGCACCGCCGTCATTCATAAATGGCAATGCCTTTTGCGTTAAGAAAAAGACGCCCTTATAATGAATATTAAAAATGTTGTCCATTTGCTCTTCTGTTACATCAGTAACCGGAGCGTATAAAGCGGTGCCAGCATTGTTTATAAGAAAATCAAAATTTGAATTTCCTGTTTCTTTCTGCAAATATGCTGTTACTTGCTTCATGAAATTGTCAAACGATTTTACATTACTGGTGTCGAGTTGAAAAGCTGCCGCCTTTTGTCCCAGTGACTGAATTTCCGAGACAACTTCATCCGCTGCTTTTTGATTACTATTGTAAGTCAGTATCACGTCAATACCTTTTTTAGCAAGCGCAATAGACATATTTTTTCCAAGCCCACGGCCTCCGCCAGTTACCAGCGCTGTTTTATTTTTCGTGCTCATTTTTTATTTTTATTTTGATTAAACGTTTTTTATTTTTTAACCCTGGTTGTAAACAGCAGCAAATGATTTTGCAAAATCTTTTAATTTTACTTTTGCCAACATAGGTTTGTTTTTGTTATAATCTTCATACAAAATACCGCTGCGCCTGCCGGCATTCATTTCTACCAAACCCTTAGCGGCTTTCGGATTAAACCCTGCCGCTAACATACCATTCAGCAATTGTTCATCCGTAATTTCAATCCATTTTAATCCGGGTTTTCCAATGGCTTCGCCTAAAATGCGGGCCACTTCATTTGGCGCAACTTCATCACTCGCGATGTAACGAACTGTTCTGCCGTCAAATGGCTTTTCAAATTCTTCAGCAATTGCAGCCGCAATATCTAAAGGTGATACCCAAGGTTCTTTATTATCGCCACCATAGTTTTGCACGATGGCGTCTTGTGTTTTTATGGTTTGTATATAGGCAAACATGTTGTAGTAAAAACCAACAGGGCGCATGAATTTAATAGAAACATCACCTGGTAATTGTTTCAAAATATTCTCCACTTCGTGATGAGCTGCGAGCATGCCCACGCCTTCCTTAGTATGTGCACCAATGCTGCTGAGATGAATAACACGTTTTACACCCGATTGTTGAATGGCCTGTTTGTAGCCATTTGCCAGGCCTTCGTAATATTTGCCCGGGTCAATGCTTTTGTCAAAGAAATTAAAAGGCGGTTCCATTATATACACTGCATCCATACCTGTGAAGGTTGATGTCAAAAAATCAACATCGTCTATAGAGCCAATGGCAGCGTTTGCTCCCAGTATTTCAATATCTTTTTTCTTTTCCGCCTTGCTGCTGATGACTGTAACGTCGTGTCCTTTTTTCACTAATGCTTCTGTAAGCGATTTGCTGATATGCCCTAAAGAGCCGGTAATCGTGATTTTCATTTTATTATCTTTTTAATATTGCAAAGATGGGTAATGCCAGAAGAAAATATGTAGCCGGATCGCCTTTTGTTGTAGCCAAAAAGTTTAGCAGTGATGGCTGTTAAGCGTTGCGAAGAAGTGCTGTAAACCCTGAGGCCAGTGCAATAACTATTTCTTTTGCCGGGATTACATGTCCGCCTAAGTTTTACAAATGAATGTATAGTATTTGATATTAGTTAACGAATGTCTGAATTCCAAAGGCGAAACATCCATCTTGCTCTTGAAAAGCTTATTAAAAGATTGCGGATATTTAAAACCAAGCTGGTATGCAATTCGCTTACTGATAAATTTGTAGTGCTTAGAATTTCTTTTGCTTTTTCAATCAACTTATTGTGTATAAGTTGCTGCGCACTTTGCCCTGTTAAGTTGCGCAGCATATCACTTAAATAATTGGGCGACATGTTTAACTGGCTTGATATAAATTGAACCGTTGGAAGCCCATTATCCTTTATGTTTTATCATTGAAATAATTTGATAAAATCATTTCAAGCTTTATCAATAGGTCATTGTTTACATGTTTGCGTGTAATGAACTGGCGGTTGTAAAAACGGTTTGAATACTTGAGCAATAATTCAATGTGCGAAACAATTACATCCTGGTTAAAATTATCAATGGAAGATTTATATTCCTGTTCAATGTTTGCAAAAATGGATTCAATCATTGCTTCTTCTTCTCTGAAAGATGCAATGCTTCGTTAATCTGATAAGTAATCCATAACTTTTTATTGTTTTTGCCAAAGCATAATTCCTGATTAAATCAGGATGAAATATCAGGCAACAACCTTCAACCGGCATATCATCCCCCGTTGTTTTTGAAAGCAATTGATTGGGCGAAATAAACGACATTACACCTTCATCAAAGTCATAATAATTTTGACCATATTTCAATTTGCCTTTAAAGTTGTTTTGATGGCAATGCAATAAAAATTCAGCATAAACCTTTCTGACATTTCATT
>JALYYM010000228.1 GCA_030946565.1 Bacteroidota bacterium
AACCCGCAGCAATGTCCGCATTGTAAAAAACAAACGATGCAAACTATATTACGCTTCAACCGCCGGGGGCCGCCGGAAGACTGGAAGCGAATGGCTAAAAATATTTTGGAATGTATTGTTTAAAAAATTTGCCGCTGACGCGGCCAGGAAATGGTATGCACCCAATGAAAAAAAACAATGAATTTTTTAAAATTTAAACAAAATTAAACGGGCAGCTAAAAGCAAAATGAAAACAGGCAACTTCGATGGGCAAATGCTCCTGCCAAATACAATTATCCAATATAACGTTATCCCATAGACGCAACCTCTCTCCAACTCAAATCCCATAGTTCACAAAAAATCAATCACCGGTTCCCGTACAACAGGCGACTTCATCGGAGGCACTGCGTGCCCGACGAAGTCTTATTTGTTGTGTGCAGTTAAATGTCAAATTTTTAAGCTGATTATTTTGTCAATGATAAATCTTTATCTGATAGAACTGCAATTATATGTTTCCGAAATCCTTCTTCAACTAACTTTTTACCTGCAATAGAATTTTCATAAAATAAAGTTCTAAAAGGTGAAACGTCGAAAGGTAATTTAACCGTTTTCTCCGCAATCAAAATAGTTGGTTTATTTAAGGCATGAGCATATCCAACTTCATAAAACACATTTGAATTTAATGGCGAAACTTCAGCAATTACAAGTCTGCTTTCACTAATTTCTTTTGTTATGTCTGCTATGATTAAGCCAGGTCCATAAGTTTCATCTGCTCTTAATACTTTTAATTTAAATTCATCACATATTGGCTTAATAACATCTTGGTATAATTCATTAAACGGAGAAGAAAATTGCATTACAACAAACGCCTTCGGATTTTCACTGTGTACTGTATAATTCTTTATACTGATATTATTAGAACCTAAACAGAATAGTCCGACTTGACTTATTGGAACAACAAATGGCAATACTGTGGATAAAACGATTATACCGTCAACTGTTAGTGTAATTCTTGAACCTCTTAATTCAATATCAACTTTATAATATTTTTTGGATTTTAAATTTTTGTAAGCTCCACCTAATGCATGGTTTTCCCATTTATTTGTAAAACTTCTAATCGAATACATGCTATAAGAACCACCTAAACCAGCGGATAAAAAATTTCTAGTGGTAGGGTCATAGAACAAAATTATTTCACATTGAGTAGCTAAAGTTGCATGAACTTCCTTAAACATTATCTCCGCTGAAATCTTTCCTCCACTAAAATAATGGTCAGACATAATTGTAGCAAATTCAGAACGTGTTTCTTCATTTTCAAGTGTAACTTTTTTTCCTTTAAAAATGATTTCATTTTTGTGTTCTGTAAACTCTCCTAAAATTGCTGTCCAATTCATTTATTTTGATTTAAAAGTATCTTCAAATTTTGAGAGGTTCGGATTAATTGCACACAACTCCCAAATTTCCGCATCTTCTTGTTCCAAAAACAATTAACCTTCAATACAAAAAGTTGCAAAAAAGCTGAGGCTAAAAAACTTTATCCATACATCAACTGCATCCCATACTATTACCGCAATTCAAACACTTGTAACAAGTACCGCTGCGAATGGTAATGTGCCCACACGTGTTACAGGCCGGCGCATCGCTCTGCATATTTTTTGCAGCCGCGTTTACTGCATCAAAGCCCGGGCTTGCTTTTTTAGCATTTTCGTTCCGGGGAACTTTGTGCGGTTGCACCTTACCGTTAGAAGAACCAATTACCCTCACTTCACTCAGCTCCGGCTTTCTATCCCCGATTGTCGGTGTATTTTGATCCCATGGTTCATTACCTAAATTTTCTATTTCGGGTTTATCAAGTACGTGAACCAAGTCATTTCTTCCCAGGTATTCATACGCCAGGGATCGAAACATGAAATCAATGATACTCGTGGTTGTTTTTATATTCGGATGATCAACCATTCCCGATGGTTCAAATCTTGTAAAGACAAATTTTTCTACAAACTCCTCCAGTGGTACTCCATACTGCAGGCCTATTGAAATGGATAT
>JALYYM010000233.1 GCA_030946565.1 Bacteroidota bacterium
ATGCAACCATCATTCAACTTCCCGATGATAAAAGTATAGGGGCAAGCGGCCTGGTGAATGAGGGGATTGTTTCTACACGATTGGGATTAGAAGGAAAGCCTGCGTTAGCCGAAGAACTAATGATTGCCCGCGATATTGAGCTGGCAAAATATACCGGCTCGAAAATACATTTTACAGGAGTAAGCACTGGAAAGTCATTGCAATTGATTGCTGCTGCTAAAAAAGAAAAAATAAATGTGAGTTGTTCCGTGACGCCATACCATTTATTTTTTTGTGAAGATGATCTTATCGAGTATGATACCAACCTGAAAGTAAATCCGCCTTTGCGAAGAATGGAAGACAGGGATGCATTGCGCAATGGCGTCAAAGAAGGTGTGGTAGATTTTATAGCATCACATCATCAGCCACAGGATTGGGATCATAAGATATGCGAATTTGAGTATGCAAAAAATGGCATGGAAGGGCTCGAAAGTGTTTTCGGCGCAGCACGTATTTGTGGTATTACGGCAGAGCAATTCGTAAAAATGCAAACAGAAAATATCAGGAACATTTTTGGCCAGCCTGTTCCTTCTCTAAGTAAAAATGAAAAAGCAAACCTTACCATATTTAATGCCGATGAAGAATATATTTTTGAAGAAACAAATATATTTTCCAAAAGTAAAAACAATGCCTTTGAGGGAAAAAAGCTAAAGGGTAAAGTGATTGGGATTATTAATGGAGACAAGGTATTTTTGCCCGATGAGCTTTTAACTGAAAACAAAATCTAAATAAAAAATCATGGAGCAAAATGTTACAACTACTACAACCAAAGGGCTGGTAATAGGCCTGATCATGATCGTGATCGCAATTGCCATTTATTTTTTAAATATAGACGTACAAGGGCCTTCCAAATGGGTTAGTAATATAATTTTTATCGGAGGTATTATTTGGTCTGTTTACAACTTTGGCCAGCAGGTAGATTACAATGCTACATTTGGTAATTACTTTGCCCACGGCTTTAAAGTGTCTGCAGTAGTTACCTGCATTATGATAATTTATCTCGTAATTTTTATGGTGCTATTTCCCGAGTTCAAAGAAAAAGCAATGGAGCAGGCACGGACGCAAATGGAGAAGGGAGGCAAAATGACGGCTGATCAAATAAACCAGGCCATTACTCTTACAAGAAAGTTTTTCATGGTGTTTGCTATCGGTGGTACCCTTCTAGGTTTACTCATTTTCGGCTCACTTGCTTCATTAATCGGGGCAGCTATTACTAAAAAAGATCCCCGCCCAATTGTTGGTGATGTAAATCAAATACAGGCCTGATGGATATTTCTGTAGTAGTTCCTTTATATGATGAAGCGGAATCTTTACCCGAGTTGGAGGCATGGATTAAAAATGTAATGCTGCAGCAATCTTACAGCTACGAAATAATAATGGTGGATGATGGAAGCATAGATAATTCATGGAGAGTAATATGCGAATTAAGAGAAAAAAACCCTCATGTAAAAGGAATAAAATTTCAAAGGAACTACGGTAAAAGCGCTGCATTAAATGAAGGGTTTAAAATAGCAAAAGGTGATGTAGTAATAACTATGGACGCTGACCTGCAGGACAGTCCCGATGAAATTCCCGAACTCCGCCGCATGGTGTTAGTTGATGGTTACGACATTGTAAGTGGCTGGAAGAAGAAGCGCTTTGATAACAAGCTCTCAAAAAATATTCCATCAAAATTATTTAATGCAGCTACCCGAAAAGCGAGTGGCATTTATCTCCACGATTTTAATTGCGGGCTTAAAGCTTATAAAAATAAAGTGGTAAAAAGCATTGAAGTGTATGGCGAAATGCATCGCTATATTCCCCTGCTTGCAAAGTGGGCAGGCTTTAAAAAATTTGGAGAAAAAGTGGTAGAGCACCGGGCACGCAAATATGGAATTACCAAGTTTGGGTGGAACCGTTTTGTGAATGGGTTTCTTGATCTGCTCTCAATCATGTTCGTAGGAAAGTTTAAAAAAAATCCCATGCATTTTTTCGGGCTTTGGGGAACCATGTCATTTGCATTTGGCTTGATCGTATTTGTTTACCTCACTATCACAAAATTCTTTTTTGATAAAACCGGTTTAACACAACGGCCGCTTTTTTTCTTCGCAATATTTGCTATGATCATTGGTACACAACTTTTTCTTGCAGGCTTTTTGGGAGAATTAATTGCAAGAAATGGAGTCGACAGAAACCAATACCTCGTTGAGGAGAGGTTGGTTTAAAAAGTAAAGGGATATTCTAAATTTATTTCCAGCAATTACCTTTTTAAAAAAAGCGAAATGGAAGAACAGCCTTTCATGAGTAACTTAACGACTCCTCCTTTTGAGAAGAGAAGTTTGGGTGAGGTAATCATCATAGGGCCTGCACATCCGCTCCGTGGCGGCCTCGCATCTTATGATGAAAGGCTTGCCAAAGAATTTATTGATAAAGGTTTTAAAACAACTATCTACACGTTCTCATATCAATATCCGTCGTTTCTTTTTCCCGGCACTACGCAATATTCCACAGAGCCGGCGCCGGAAAACATTCCAATAGAAGTAAAAATAAATTCCGTTAATCCATTGAACTGGAATAGTGTTGGAAATGAATTACGAAAGAGAAGGCCGGATATTATTGTGGTGAGGTATTGGTTGCCTTTTATGGGGCCATGCCTTGGTACCATTTTGAGAAAGGTGAAAAAAAATAAGCACACGAAAGTTATATGTATTGCCGATAATATTTTTCCGCATGAAAAGCGCCCGGCAGACAGGGCTTTCACTAAATACTTTTTAAAGCCGATAGATGCATTCATTACTATGAGCGAAAAGGTGCTGGCCGATCTTGCACAATTTGCAAAAAATAAACCTGCACGGTTTGTGCCACATCCTTTGTATGATAGTTTTGGAGAGAAGATTAGTCAACAGGAAGCAAGAAAAAAGCTCAACATTTCCCTTGATGACAAAGTGATTTTATTTTTTGGTTTTATTAGAAAATATAAAGGCCTTGATATTTTACTGGAAGCAATGAAGAATGAAGAAGTGAAAAGTGAAAATGTAAAATTATTGATCGCGGGAGAATTTTACGAAGATGAAAAAAATTACCATGCTCTTCTAAATGATCCTGCTATAAAAAATAATCTTATTATTCATACAAACTTCATCGCTGACAGCATGGTGAAATATTATTTATGCGCTGCAGATTGTGTAGTGCAGCCATACCGTCACGCCACACAAAGTGGTGTTACTCCCCTCGCCTATCATTTCGAGGTACCGATGATCGTGACAAATGTTGGCGGGCTTCCATCTTTGGTGCCTGATAAAAAAGTTGGCTTAATTGCGGAACCTAATCCCGCAAGTATTGCACAAAAGATCAATGAATATTTTGACTTAGGTAAAGATTTTTTTTTACCAAATTTAATAGAAGAGAAAAAGAAATATAGCTGGAAAAATATGGTAGAAG
>JALYYM010000263.1 GCA_030946565.1 Bacteroidota bacterium
CCACGGCAAAGATCAGTGAAGTTGCCTTGTGTGTAAAATGTGATGCCGCCATCTTCCAGGCCACTTAATAAATCCAGTTTATATTCATCTCCTTTTTCTTCAAAATATTTTATCGCATCCGCTTTGGAAATTTCCTTTCTTACGAAAAAATTATTCTCTTTGGCGAGTTCCTGCATTTTTTTCTCAAGCTTCTCAAGGTCAGCTTCAGCAATCTGTTGATCTCCCAAATCCATATCATAATAAAACCCTTTTTCGATAGGCGGGCCAACCCAAAACTTCACGCCGGGGAAAGTATCCTCAACAGCCTCGGCCATAAGATGTGCAGAAGAATGCCAAAACGTGGACTTTGCTTTTTCATCATCCCACGTAAGAAATTTTATGGAAGCGTCGTTATTTATTGGCCGGCTTACATCCCAAACTTCTTCGTTTACTTCTGCTGCCAACACCTTCCTGGCTAATCCTTCGCTTATTTTTTTTGCGATATCTATTGACGTTGATCCTTTATCATATTGCCTTACAGCGCCATCAGGAAAAGTAATGTTCATGGTTCCATTCACCTCATTCATGTATTCGGATATTTTTTAGAATTGCAAATTTAACGAAGTATTAGACAAAGAAACCATTCAATTGAAGGATTGGCTTTTAATAACTTTTAAATTTGTCCCAATGCCTGAGATAGTAATTTTACTACAGAAAATTGCTTAGGTTGGTTGTTCAAATTTTAATTATTCTAATGAAAATAATTTACATTTTTTTCTTCTTGCTGGTTGCTTCTTCGGTAGGTGCCCAAAATTTCAACGGGCAATGGAAGGGCGGCTTCAATGAAACAAGTTATGGGTTCTCAGGCATGGGTGATAACGGCATTGATTACGTGCTTGAGCTGCAGACCCAAGGCTCAAAAGTTTCAGGATATTCCTATACTTATTTCAACGAAGGCAGCAAAAGATATTACACTATTTGTAAATTGACGGGCAGCATAGACAGGTCAAACCAGGAAATTATTGTTACCGAAATTGAACGCACAAAATTTAATACGCCGCCCAATTTTCAAAACTGTTTTCAAACGCATAAGCTGCATTATGTGCAGGACAGCGCTGATGTAGAGATGCTTAAAGGCACATGGATACCGGCCCCTAATCAAACAGGTAATTGCGGGTATGGCACAACGTTACTTTCACGCAGAATTGTAAAGAAATTGCCAATGGGTATTGTATCTGCAGAGAAACCTGCAAAAAAATATGTTCCAAAAAACAAAGAAGTTACTGCCAGGAGAAACAATGTACCGGTAAAAAAAACTCCTGAGAAAAAAGCCCCTGTCCAAAAACCGGCTGCCCCGATTAAAAACAATGACGTAGTAAAAGACCAGATTGTAACTCCACCCACCGTGGAAAAACCGGCAATCGCCAGCGGCCCGGTTGCAGGATTTAAATCACGCAGAAAAGATATCATCAAAACAATTCCTATTTCCGAAGAAACATTTAAGATTGACTTTTATGACAATGGCGAAATAGATGGCGATTCTATTTCTGTTTTTTATAACGGGCGTTTGGTATTATCTCACCAAAGGTTAAGTGATAAGCCGATATCACTGAAGCTTTCAGTAGAAGATCTTACCGGCGATAATGTAGTAACAATGTATGCAGAAAATTTAGGTACAATACCTCCAAACACTGCACTGATGATAGTTACGGACGGAGATAAAAGGTATGAAGTGAGAATAACTTCTGACACTGAAAAGAGCGGTAGTGTTGTTTTCGTACATCAGAAGTGAGGCGAAATGTACGATGTTCGATGTACGATGTTTATAGATTATAGATGCCTAAATTACCTTCTTCTTTTTTGCTTCTTTTTTCTTTTTGTAATTGCCTTAAATTTATTTTGATTTTGCATCTGCTGTATCGAACGATGTTCCTGTTTTATAAGCCCACCAAATAAGTACAAATTGTAAAGGAAATAATCTCACCCATGCAAGCCACGCAGGGAAACAAAATGCCGGCGATACGCAACCATTTAGCTGAATCATATAGATGTGTGCAGGAATAAAAGCGATCAATAAAAATATCGTAAGGTACATTGCTACTCTCCGTGTGGCAGGTAACAACATCAATAATGCACTGGTAATCTCTAAAACCCCACTTGTGTAATTGATCAATTCTTTAAAAGGAAAATATGGTGGAATGATTGTCAGGTAATTTACCGGGTGCCAGAAATGATTTATACCTGCACCTAAATAAAATAAGCAGAATACGGCGAGATTGATTTTTTTAAGCATGTGTAATAACAATGTACGAAGTACTATGTTAGATGTACGATGTATAAAAACTTTGGATGAATTTTTAAATCGCTTTCAACATAGATTGTTAGAAATTATTTCTCTTAACAGCCCTTTAAAATTTAAAATTCCATGTAACAGAAGGAATAACCGGAAACAATGAAACCTGTTTGGCTTGCACCTGCAGCGTGCCATTATAAGGGTTGCCTGTTTGATCGAAGTAAATGAAATAAGGATTTTTGCGGCTGTAAACATTATACACACTGAAGACCCATTCACTTTTTAATTTTCTCTGCGGATGTTTCCTGGGGCTGTACGTTGCGGCAAGGTCAAGGCGATGATAAGAAGGCAACCGGTATTCATTAATGCGGCTATACTGCTGCGTTAGTATGCCATCATAAATATAAAAACGCTGCGGCAATGTAGCTGCATTTCCACTACCGAAAATAAACGTGCCGGACAACTTCCATTTTTTTGATAATTCATAAATGCCAACAACAGACAAATCATGGCGCCTGTCATATTTTGCGGGGTATTCATCTCCAAAATTCAAGGCAGCAAATTTTCTGAAAGTCCAGCTTAAGGTGTAGCCAATCCAACCCGTAAGCCTGCCTTTGGTCTTATTTATAAATAACTCTGCACCGTAGCTTTTTGCTTTACCGAATGTAAAAAAGTTTTCAGTGTCTTCCAGGCTTGCAGGCGTATAACCTTCTTCGTATTCTATTTGATTTTGTAAATCTTTATAATACACTTCCACCGAAGTCTCGTAAGTGTTGTCATTAAAATTTTTAAATAAGCCCAGTGCATACAACCAGCTTTCCTGCGGCTTTACCTTAATCGTACTCGGCACCCATATATCTGTTGGCAGTGTAGTGCCGGCATTGCTTACAAGATGAATGTACTGAAAGTTCCTGGTGATGGCGGCCTTTATAGACGTTTCATCATCTAATGCGTAGCGGATAGTAAATCTTGGCTCAAAACCAAAATAGGTTTTAACGGGCGCTCCTTTTTTATATTCAACACTATCAATCCTGTTTCCGTTCACGTCAGTTGTATAGCTTTTGTAACGGCCCACTTGCTGAAATAAACTTTCCCGCAGGCCTGCATTTATTTTTATTTTATCACTTACATCCCAGTCGTCCTGTACATATACTGCAGCTTCATGCGAATATTTTTGCTGCGCATTGTTAGGCATAAATTTCACCGTATCCTGGCTTCCGGTAAGCACTGATGGCGTAAATGTGTGGTAAGTATAAATGCCTCCGAATTTAATTTTATGATTAGTGAATGGATAGAGGTCAAAATCCTGTTTTACATTCCAGTCTTTTATACCCGACCGCAAATTGATTTCAAAATTATTCTGATTAGCGCCGAAGTTGAAATTATAATCGTTGTACACTAAGGTAGTATTCGAGAACAAACGATTATTAAAAACATGGTTCCACCGGAAAGTGCCGGTAGCATTTCCCCATGGAATATGAACATCTAACGATTGCTTTCCATTTATAAAATCAAATTTATCCTTGCCAAAATATCCGCTTAAATAAATGTGATCTTTTTCCGAAAATTTATAATTGATCTTGGCATTGAGGTCATAAAAATAATAACCTGACCCGCTGAAAGCATTTGTTTTTTTAATAAAAGGTTTTACCAAAGCATCCACATACGTTCTTCTTGCAGAAACAATAAATGAAGCTTTATTTTTTTTGACCGGCCCTTGTATAGAAAGCCGTGAAGCGATTAAACCAATGCCCCCTTCCACTATAAAGTTTTTATCATTCCCTTCTTTCATGGCAATATCCAGCACACTCGAAAGGCGGCCTCCGTACTGGGCAGGCATACCGCCTTTTATTAAAGAAGTATTTTTAATAGCATCACCGTTGAAGATGGAAAAGAAACCAAACAAGTGGCCGCTGTTATAAACAACTGCGTCATCAAGCAATATCAAATTTTGATCAGCGCCTCCGCCCCTCACATACAGGCCGGAGTTGCCTTCTCCTGCACTTTGTACTCCAGGCAAAAGCTGTATTGTTTTGAGCACATCCACTTCACCCAAAAAAGCAGGAATAGATTTTATCTGGTTGATGGAAAGATCAAGCTTGCCCATTTGCGCATTCTTCACATTGGCATCTCTTTTTTTAGAAGAAATAATTATTGCCTGTTCCGTAGTTACCTTAGGCGCCATTTCAAAATTATATTGCACATCAGCATGCAAGTCAATTTTTACAATTTTTGGAACGTACCCAACATGTGTGCATACGAAAAAATAGGTATTGCCCGGAAGAGATAAAGAATAAAATCCATATTGATTAGAAGCGATTCCCTTTGACTGGCCTTCTACTGAAATAGTAGATCCGATAAGGGTTTCACCGGAGAGAGAATCTTTTACATAACCGCTAAGTGTGTACTTACTTTGTGAAAATACAATGATGGGAATTAAAAAAAAGGCTACGGATAATAACTTTTTCAACTTGACATTTATAAAACAAGCTTATTTAATTGTGTCTTTTATTTCGCCACAGTTAAGCATAGACGCTTTGTATTGCGGATCATGTTTACCGAGGTAAGGATTTATAATTTCCTTTGTGTCGCTGAGCCAGTTGCCTTCTTTGCCTTCTCCAAAAGCCATTGGGCAATTTTGCCAGTATAATTTTTCTCCTTCATAACCGATGGTTCTTAAAAAAGGATAGAGGTTTTCAGAAACCATTCTAAAATCCTGGCGCATTTCTGTAATATCATTTTCCATAAGTATCGCCTGCGCATTTGCTTTTATATCGCTGATTTCCTGCTGTGCTGCCATTACAATTTGCGAATCTTCTTTCTGCAAATCATCAAGCTTTACACTATTCATCATACCTATAAATTTTTGAGCCTCACTCTTTACTTTAAAAGTATCCGCATCTACAAAAGCGCTTTTCATATCGAGATAAGAATTTACTGAATTAGAGATACTTTGATTAAAGGCTGGCGTGTGTTTGCCTAACGGTATTGATTCCTGCTTTGGTGCGCTTTCGTGTGCATCATCCGTTTTAAAAAAAAGCCACCATGCTCCAAACAAAACCGCTGCTAAAAAAAGTATTGCTAATAAACTTTTCATCCGTAAAAATTTCAGGCGAAGTTAAGGCATAAACTTTCAGCCTCTGCCTTGCCGCTACTAATATTACACACTACTGCTTGAAGAAGTTTAAAGTATTCTTTGTTTTTTCTATTTTACAATACTCATTCACTTTTATGGAGAATACGAAAATGAAAGATTACATAATATTTCCTTTACCTAAAACAATAGACGAGGTAATAGCTCAGCTACAACAAATAACAGATCATTCCATAGCAACTAAAAACTGCGCCGGTTACTTTGCGGTATTATATAATAAAGTAACGCGTAAGATAAAAGATTGTATAGGCGAAAAAAGCTTTGAAGACTGCACAAGAATGGAGCGCCTCGATGTAATATTTGCCAACCGCTATATTGATGCCTATAACTCATGGATCAGCGGAAAAAAAACAACGGCTTCCTGGCAACTGGCTTTCGAAACCGCTGTAGATAATACTTCGCTTGTGCTGCAGCATTTGCTTGTAGGAATGAATGCGCACATAAATCTTGACCTCGGTATCGCTTCGGCGAATGTGATGGATGGACTTGCATTAGATAACATTCATAACGATTTCAACACAATAAATAATGTGCTGGGAGCCATGATAAACAATATGGAAGATTGCCTCACCAAAGTAAATCCGTTACTAAGGTTACTACATTTGAATTGGTTTAAGTATGATGAGATGCTGGTGCAATTCAGCATGAATACAGCGAGGGATGGCGCATGGGAATTTGCAAAAGAAATAAGCGGAAAAACAGGAAGGGCTTTTGAAGATTGTCTTGCGGCAAGAGATAAACGCATTGCAGAATTAGGAAAAGTAATAGCTCACCCAAAAGGAATTTTATTAAAAACAATTGTAAGGCTCATCAGGCTTTTTGAAAAAAAGGATGTAGGAAATGTTATGGAATTTTTAGGCGCTTAAAAA
>JALYYM010000267.1 GCA_030946565.1 Bacteroidota bacterium
CCGATACAACAAATACTATTGATATTGGCACACATCAGCCCAATCAGATTAAAGGAAATGATTCATTAAGGATGGATACGCTTAAAAGGAACTAAGGTCAAATCCTTAGCTTTTTTAAATATTCCGCATCTGTTTTTGCAGCCTCCAGGGGAGTAGTGTTTACATATTTTTCCTGCTCTACGATGTAATATTGCATGCCATTATCTTTTGCAACAGCAAGAATCTTTTTGAAATCAATATCACCTTTACCTACATCAACGGAAGCATCTCTATCGCTTAGCGGAGCGCCGGTAGCACGATCTTTTATATGGCATAACCTGAATCGGTTGGGATATTTTTTAATCCACTCAATAGGATCTTGCCCACCCGTTACCACCCAATAAATATCCATTTCATAATCTACCAATGATGGGTCTGTATTTGACAATAAAACTTCTTCACCAATAAAGCCGCTATCTCTTTGCCGCATGGCCTGGTCATGGTTATGAAAGGCGAAACGCAAGCCAGCTTTCTTACAAACTTCACCTTTTTCATTAAACAAATCAGCCGCTTTTTTGTAAGCATCTTTATCCATTTTATCTTCACCAGGAAGACTGGGTGCAATCAAATATTTCATTCCGATAGCTGCCGCTTCAGAGGCTTTTCTTTCAAAGTCTTTATTGATATCACAATGGGTGGAGACCATTTGCATGCCAAGCTGGTCCATGTAATTTTTAAATTCAACATTTGTCATGCCCCAATAGATGCCCATCTTCCCATCTTCATATCCTTCTATTTGCGTATAACCCATATCAGCTACTTGTTTTAAAATACCTTTAGGGTTGCTTCCTAATACGTCACGCAACGTATAAAGCTGTAAGCCAAACTTGCCCAGATTGCCGGTGGAATTTTTTGAAGAAGCACAACTCACCAAGTTTCCGGAAATGGCTGTGACTGCAATGCCGGCAACAGCATTTTTTATAAAAGCCCTGCGTTTATAACTCATGTAAAAATTTTTAAGTTTTTTAAATTATGCCCAGGCCTTGTCGCCTTTTGCATAAGGAACACATCCATCATAGTGGCCAGGCGTTTCAATATATCTCATGGCCTGCTTACAACCAATTTCAGAAGTAAAATATCCGAGAAGAGTTAACTCTTTCACCATACGGAAATAATGAGAGCTTTCTTCGGGCTTTTTATTTTTCATGTATTCCTTTTGTTCATTATCCAATGAAACTAAGAATTCATGCCGTTGCCCGGGATTGAGCTTTACAAAGGATGTGTTGTATTTTTTATCGGCTGCATCGTTTAATTTTTTTATGCCCTCATGAAATATTTTTTGATCCGGTTCTGTATAACAATCATTTACCATTACCGTTATAAACTTGCCGACACCCGCGGCTTTTGCACCAGGTGTTTTGGTCGGTGGTAAAATGGTATCAGATACTTCGTCTAAAAAAACAACATCATCATCCGTAAATTCTTTGGAGGCTTTGGTTTCAGTTTTACAACCATTCAGGAAAAAAGTGGAACCTACAATGGTGCCTCCCAAAAGGAGCGAAATGTGCTGTACTGCTTCTCTTCTGTTCATAATATTTTTTTTAAAATTTTGTTTTACATTTTTACGCCGAACCCCTCACGATAGTCGCGTTTAATGAACTGGTTTACGTCATCAAAATTAGTAACCTTCATATTATCATTGTCCCACAAAAGTTCTATATAACGACCGGGATAATCGAAACCTTTTCCATCTGCCCTTGGCTTCCTTATATCAAATCCCCTGATGGCAAGATTAGACATTAGCAACGCTTCTGTCAATGGTCCTGCTACATCAAATGATGAGCTAAGCTTTGCATTGCCATAGCCTGCAATAGCGCCTTCTACCCACTGAGCATAGTGCCCGTTATCTCCGCCAACTACACGCGGGTACGTTTGTTTCACCTGCACTTCCTTGGTTCTTGAGGTCGGTAGCAATTGCGGATTTATTCCATAAGTACCACACATCATTTTGCCTTTTGTTCCAATAAAATAAGCGCCATTGCCACCGTCGCCAAATGTTTCATTCGGCCCAAGTTCTTCTGGTCTTTCGGGCTGTATGCCGCCATCCATCCAATGTAGTGTAACAGGCCCGGCAGTTTTACTTGTCTTGGGAAATTTCATAATCACGTGGCTTGACGGAGGACAACTATCGGGGAAGTATCCTCTTTTAAATTCATCCACGTAAACGCTGCCAACACTTGCCTGTACTGAGTTTATATATTTAAGGTCCAGCACACCGAAAGCCGGTTGTACAATATGGCAGCCCATATCCCCCAGAGCGCCGGTGCCATAGTCCCACCAGCCACGCCAATTGAAAGGAACCAGTTTATCAAAATAATTTTTTTCTGGTGCGGTACCGAGCCAAAGGTTCCAGTCCAGCTCTTTGGGAATAGGAGCTGCAGTATCAGGCCGTGGAATTCCCTGCGGCCACACCGGCCTGTCGGTCCAGCAATAGACTGTGTGCACATCGCCTATGATGCCGGCATCATACCACTCCTGCAATTGCCTTACGCCATCTCCGGAGGCGCCCTGGTTGCCCATTTGTGTAACAACCTTGTAGCGTTTAGCCGCGTTCGTTAGTGCCCTTGCTTCATAAACATCATGAGTTAATGGCTTCTGCACATACACGTGTTTACCAAGCTGCATGGCGCTGTAAGCCGCTACCGCGTGTGTGTGATCGGGAGTAGAAACAGAAACTGCATCAATATTTTTATGTTCTTTATCCAGCATCTCCCGCCAATCGTGGTAGTATTTTGCTTTAGGAAAATTCTTCACTGTTGTTGCAGATCTTCTTTCATCAACATCACATAGAACGGCAATATCAGCTTTACCGCTTTTATAAAAATTGGCAATATCACTTTCTCCTTTTCCGCCGACTCCTATACTTGCAATGGTTAGGCGGTCGCTTGGCGCAAGGAAGCCTTTGCCTCCCAATACATGGCGCGGTACAATCATAAAACCTGCAGCAGTTAATGCAGTGTTTTTTAAAAAGCCTCTTCTTGAATTACTTAGCGATATAGTATTTTCTTTTTTTTCCATAGATAAATTTATTTTAACAAGGTTGTAAAATAGGTTTTAGATATTTTGTTTTTTTAATTCCCCTACGGCGTGATCAACGGCCCTTGCCGTCATAGCCATATAAGTCAGGGAAGGATTTACGCAGTTTGCAGACACCATAAATGAGCCATCAGTAACAAACACGTTTGGTGCATCCCATACCTGGTTCCATTTATTTAATACCGAAGTTTTAGGATCGTGCCCCATGCGTGCGGTACCCATTTCATGAATGCCTCTGCCGATGGTGCCATCGCCATCATGTCCCTTTACGTCCTTTACACCGGCGGCTTCCAACATTTCAATAGCATCGTTCTGCATATCAATTCTCATCTTTCTTTCATTTTCTTTCCATTCGGCATCAAAGGAAATTACGTTTAAGCCCCACGCATCTTTCTTTGTTTTATCAAGCGTCATTTTATTTTCATGATAAGGAAGTATTTCTCCAAAACCTCCAATACCCATTGACCATTGTCCTGGCTCTGCCAATGAATCTTTGTAGTCACCGCCTATTGACATTTCAGCCACAGTACGGCTCCATCCCTGGCGGCTGCCGCCTCCCTGGTATCCGAACCCCCTTATATAATCTCTTTTATCGCCAAAGATGTTCCGGTATCTTGGAACGTATATACCGTTTGCCCGGCGGCCATAGAAATATTTATCATCGTAACCATCTACGGTGCCGCCGGCACCCACCCCAAGGTGGTGATCCATAATATTATGCCCTAACTCGCCGCTGCTGCTGCCGAGGCCATCAGGCCAAATATCAGTTGCTGAGTTCATTAATATCCAGGCACTGTTGAAGGTAGATGCATTCAGGAAAATTATTTTTGCAAAGTACTGATATGTCTTTTTTGTTTCTCCATCTAATACTTCTACGCCGGTTGCTTTTTTTGTATCCTTATCGTATAGAATTTTTGTAACGATTGACCATGGCCTTACCGTAAGATTTTTGGTTGCCATGGCTGCGGGAAGGGTAGAAGATTGTGTGCTGAAGTAGGCGCCGAAAGGGCAACCCAGCCAGCATTTATTTCTATATTGGCAATTGGTTCTTCCCGGTAGTGGTTCAGTAATGTTAGCGGTACGCCCAATTATCATGGTGCGCTTATTATCGTAATGTTGTTTTACGCGTGCGGCTACATCTTTCTCCACGCAATTCATTTCCATGGCAGGTAAAAAATGACTGTCTGGCAATTGAGGCAAATGTTCGGTTGATCCGCTAATGCCCGCAAATTTTTCAGCATACGTGTACCAGGGTTCGATGTCTTTATACCTGATAGGCCAATCTATCGCAATTCCATCTTTAGCATTTGCTTCAAAATCGTAATCGCTCCAACGATAGCACTGGCGGCCCCATAGCAGGGAGCGTCCTCCCACATGATAACCCCTGAACCAGTCCATACGTTTTACTTCCGTATATGGAGATTCCTGATCATTTGCCCACCAATCAAGATTCATTTCATTTAGCGGGTAATCTCTTTTTAACACGGGGTAATCCTTAATCATTTCTTGTGTCCGGCCTCCACGATGAGGAAATTCCCACAACCCTTTCTGCGCATTTACATAATCCTTTACATGCACAATGTCCTTTCCCCTTTCAAGCATGATTGTCTTTAATCCTTTTTCAGTGAGCTCTTTTGCTGCCCAGCCTCCTGAAATGCCGGAGCCAATTACAATTGCATCATACGTGTTGTCTGCCATGGTTTTTATAGTTTATTAGTTAATTGGTTAATTCGTAACGTCAATGGGTCAATCGTCAATAAGTCAATGGTCAATAGGTCAATGGTCAATGAAATAATGGTCATTAATGACTAATGACTTAATGACTTAATGACTAATGACTCCCTTATACATCACAAATCTTTATCGCTTCCCTCAGTGAATCTAATTTATCAGGATAGGTTGGCACAAACTCCTGCGCCACATAACCCTTGTAGCCTGTTTCCACAATTGCTTTCATCACCGCCGGGTAATACAATTCCTGCGTATTATTAATTTCATGCCTGCCCGGTATGCCACCGGTATGGTAATGCGCAATGTATTGATGATAATCTCTTATGTTCCTGATAATATCTCCTTCCTGTATTTGCATGTGGTAAATATCAAAGAGTAATTTAAAATTATTTGAGCTTACCCGTTTGCACAGCTCTGCTCCCCACTCTACATGGTTGCACATATAATCTTTATGATCAATCTTGCTGTTTAATAATTCCATCACCATGGTTACGCCGTTCTTCTCTGCAAAAGGTAAAATCTTTTCCAGGGCATCTTTACAGTTTTTCATTCCGGTTTCATCATCCATTCCTTTACTCTGGCCACTAAAGCAAATGAGATTTTTATAGCCTGCTTTCGCCATTATGGGAATTGTTTCCAGGTATTCTTTTATAAGCTGCTCGTGGTAGATGGGGTGGTTTAAACCATTATTTAAATTATTATCCCCAGCCGTATAACACATGGAACTATAAATGCCGTGTTGCTGTAAAGTGGGCCAGTCTTTGGGGCCTACCAGGTCGATTGCGCTAAAGCCAATGTCTTTTACAGCTTTGCATAAATCATCAAGAGCAAGATAATTAAACGTCCATCGTGAAACGGAATGATTGATGTTGCCTTTCAATGTGTATTTTTTTTCTGATTGGATTTTTTCTGCACAAGAGATAGCCGGCGCTATAATAACAGCCGATGCACCTAAAGCAAGGTTTTTAATTAACGTTCTCCTGTTTTGCATAAGACTTAATAAGTTTTAAATATTCAAATTTTGACCAGGTATAGGCCGTTCGTTTTTATCATTAAAAGAAACTGCAAATAAAAGAAATACAACAAACGCTATTCCTGCCGGAATTATCCAAATCATTTTCCAATCGAATGTGCCATCTGCGCTTGTGTAAGCATCAGTAATCATGCCCGCAATTTCAAAGCCTATCAACATACCAATGCCATAAGTTGCTAAGGTGATCAATCCTTGTGCAGCGCTTTTGTATTTTATCCCTGCTTTTGCATTTGTATAAATTTGCCCGGATACAAAAAAGAAATCGTAACACACACCATGCAATGCTATACCGATAATAAGCATGAAGCTTAAGTCTCCTGCATTTCCATAAGCAAATAATGCGTACCGCAATGCCCATGCAAGCATGCCTATTAATATCGTATTTTTAAAGCCGAATTTTTTAAAGAATAATGGCAGCGCTAAAAGGAATAGAACCTCAGAGGCCTGGCCTATAGCCATTTTACCTGTAGGTTTACTTACGCCAATGTTAGATAAAAACTGGTTGGCCACCTGGTAATAAAAAGCCAGGGGAATACAGATGAGAATGGATGCAATAAAAAAGATGAGAAAGTTTTTATTTTTCAATAGTTTCAAAGCATCTAATCCTATAATATCCGCCACTTTTACTTTAGTGCCTGGCGCTACTTTGGGTGGCGTTTTAGGTAATGTAAAACTAAACAAACCCAACACAAGCGAAGCGATAGCGGCTAATAAAAAAGTGTTTCTCATCAGGCCTGCTTTTACATTCGCTTCTGCATCCCAAAGAAAGACCAGGCTTATCAATAACCCCGCAACGATCCAACCAATAGTTCCCCAGATCCTGATGCTTGAAAATTCTTTTTCCGGGTCATTCATTTGATTAAACGCAATTGAATTTACCAGCGCAAGCGTTGGCATAAACAATATCATATATATTAGTAGGTAGTAAAAAAATGATGCGGGATACACATCGGTAATTGTGCCTATACTATACATATAATACATTAAACCGGCGCCAATAAGATGTAAAACTCCAAGAATTTTTTCGGCGTTAAAATACCTGTCTGCAATTAACCCGATAATGAAAGGTGCGATGATCGCTCCCCATGATTGAGTAGAAAATACGCGGCCCGTTTGGGCGCCGTTAGCATGAAGATTGTTTACTAAAAAAGTTCCCAGGGTTACAAACCATGATCCCCACACGAAGAATTCAATAAACATCATTGTGGAGAGTTGCAAGCGTGTCGTAAATTTCATTAGAGCGTCTCTTTTTATGCGGAAGTAACAAAGCAATATTCTGGCTACAAGATATTAATTAACAGGTAAAAAAAATGCATTGACTGCAATTAATTTAAAATATCTTTTTTTAAATATCCTTTTATCAATAATTTAGTTCTGTTATAATTTCAATTTTACTCTTTAAACTATTGATATGAGAAAGTTACGAATGGGCATGGTAGGTGGCGGTAAAGATGCATTCATTGGAGCTATTCATCGCATTGCCGCTAACATGGATGGGCTTATAGAATTATCGTGTGGTGTGTTTAGTATTCATCCGGAAGTGTCGAAAGAATCTGCGGAGTCGCTTTTTATTCCTGCAGACAGAACTTATTACAGTTATGAAGAAATGATAAAAAAAGAAAGCGAGCTCCCTGCTGATAAAAGGATTGACTTCGTAACAATCGTTACACCAAACTTTGCACATTTCGCTCCCGCTATGATGGCGCTGGATCATGGGTTTAATGTAGTGATTGAAAAGCCAATGACCTTTACATTAGATGAAGCAAAACAATTAAAAAAGAAAGTAGAAGAAACCGGTTTGGTGCTTTGCCTTACACATACTTATTCCGGTTACCCAATGGTGAAGCAGGCAAAGGCGATGGTGCAGGAAGGTGCGCTCGGTAAAATAAGAAAGATAGTAGTGGAGTATCCGCAGGGTTGGCTTAGTACACTATCCGAGCGTGAAGGAAATGCGCAGGCAGCCTGGAGAACCGATCCGAAAAAATCAGGAAAGGCAGGCGCAATGGGCGATATAGGCACACATGCTGCACATCTTGCAGAATATATTTCGGGATTAAAAATTACTAAGCTGTGTGCAGATTTAAATATTATGGTAGAAGGCCGCGCCTTGGATGATGACGGAAATGTTTTATTAAAATTTGATAATGGCGCAGCTGGAGTATTGATAGCATCGCAGGTGGCTGCAGGTGAAGAAAATGCTTTGAAGATAAAATTGTATGGTGAAAAGGGAGGACTTGAATGGCATCAGCAGGAGCCAAATACTTTACTGGTAAAATGGCTGGACGAGCCAACACAAATATTAAGAGCAGGTTCTAACTATACAAAATTTTTAAGCAGCTTTGCTACCAAAAATTGCCGCACACCCGGCGGCCATCCGGAAGGTTACCTTGAAGCATTTGGAAATATTTACCACAATTTTGCACAGACGTTACTGGCGAAGATGGAAGGCAAAGAACCATCAAAAGAAATGCTTGACTTTCCCGGTGTAGAAGATGGAGTAAGAGGAATGGCATTTATAGATAGTGTGGTGGCATCAGGCGAATCAAAAGAGAAATGGACAGAATTTGTGATGTGAGGAAATTCAAATTGTTTATTTTTCATTCTTAAATATTTACTTATGTCTTTTCAATTCATATATTTTAATGAAAAAATACTTGGCGGTAAAGCTATAATCAAAGACTCACGCATAAGTGTTGAATTTATGATGGAATGGATCGCATCAGGTGGAACAGTTGAATCATTTTACCAGGAATATTCTTATTTGCCGAAAAGGTCTGTAGAAGAGGCAATTTTCTATGCCGCTCAGTTTGCAAAAAAAGATATACTGATTTAAAACAAAATTAAAAAAAGGTAAATTTGAATTATGGAAACAATCATTATTCATCCTCAAAATGAAGTGCAACAAAAGGCATTTGCAAATTATATTAGATGGTTTTGAAATACCTTACGAGCAAGAACCGATGATGGATGAAACAGAGCATATTCTCGCTAACCCGGTTTTGACTAAGCGGTTGAATGAAAGTATAAAAAATATAGAGCAAGGGAATGTAACTACAATGAGATTAGAAAATTTATGGAAATAATTTTCT
>JALYYM010000308.1 GCA_030946565.1 Bacteroidota bacterium
TTAATAATTACCGCATCAGAACGTTCAACCTGCATGATTTCTTTGATGCGTTTGTTTCTTCCTGCGAGGTGGGTATGCGCAAGCCTGATCCCGGCATATTCAGGCTGGCACTGGGTATAGCGCAGGCTGAGCCGCACGAGTGCCTGTATTTTGACGACCGCCCGATGTTAGTAGAAGCTGCAAGAAAGGAAGGTATTCATGCTTATCAGCATGTCAGTTTTGAAGAGACGAAAAAAATCATAGAAGAGGCAATTGGTTGAAGACAATTTTTGGAATATTCCTCTAACCATGATTCGTATATAATGAACCATCTCGTATCACGCCGGCCTTTTAAAAAGCTTCCAGCTTTTTCGGTAATTATAACCAGTCTCCTTTATAAAGTATTCAATCATATATTTTCAAAAAAAAACCTGCATTTAATGCAGGAGTTTTTGGAACAATTTAATTCCGGAGGTTTGTGGTTTTAGAGGATCGTTGGATATAACTTTTTTACAAGCTGGCTTTCATGGGATAATTAATTATTTACACATACTGAATTTAAAATGATAGAAGTTGACTGACATCGGATTTTGGTTTTTTCTTTGGATAAGAATTAGGCCCCTTTCAATGGATTTGGATTTCTGATTAATGTTGTTGAACATCAATCAACTTCTGAGACAAAGATACATGGCGGCATTTCCTGTACAATCGCAATATTGCTTAATTATATGTGTAAAGAAATTACCGGTCAAATAGTAATAATACGATTTTGCAAAAAGTAATATTATCATTCAGCTCCTTCGGTAAACCATTGTCCAAATTGCATTTTATGAATTTTTAATGCAACCATTTATTCAGTATGAAGTATCATTGCTTACGTTACTAATGTTACTAAGAATACTAACCGGATCTTACCAATATTTTTGAAGATGAAATATTTTACCCTGATCCCCATTCTTGCCGGAATATTTTTTTTGCAAAGCTGCAGCGCATCACGCGCTAATAAATCAATGCACAAAAATAATGAGGCGGCAGCCATAGAAACACCAGTTTCTAAAAAGATTTCCGAGGCAAATAAATCCATCCCTGCCAGGACAATCAATACAAAAAACGCTGACCCGGAAGCTGTTGTTAGTTTTGCAGAAACGCTTGTCGGCACAAAGTATAAATATGGATCAACGGTGAAAGAAAATGGTTTTGATTGCTCGGGGTTTATCACCTATGTTTTTAACCACTATAATATTTCTGTTCCGAGAGTTTCAAAAGATTTTACCAACGCAGGTACACCAGTTGGGATAGAAAAAAGTAAAACAGGCGACCTGATTTTATTTACAGGAACTGATACTACCGGCTGGGTGGTAGGCCACATGGGCATTATCACACAAAATGATAATGGTAAAATAAAATTTATTCATTCATCGTCCGGAAAATCTATAGGAGTTATAATCTCTGATTTAAGTAAATATTATGCTACACGATTTGTAAAAGTAATACGAGTGTTTAACGATTAGCAATTAATAGCTCGCAATTAGCAAGTGTAACTCTCTTGAGCCATTTTCTATTTGGATAATAAATTTTCAGAGAAACGAGCAATGCAAGTTTGCAAACTTTACTCTTGCCAGAATGCAAACGCTAATTGCTTCGGTGAAATATGCAGCGATTTAATATTATTTTTCTTTGCCGGCATCTGCATGTGATTAATGTGGTAAACAGGTGTTTCCTCATCCCTGGAGGCAACAATCATTTCAACTCCGTTTGCATGTGTGCTGAACATTTCATACACTAACCTAGGACAATTATTATTTTTTGAAAGGTGTGATAGAAAAAGATGCGTCATGTGTGCAGCCCTGTGTTGTAAGAATATTTCAAGCGCCTGCTTGTTGGATAAATGCCCCATTCCCCCACTAATTCTTTTCTTTAAATGCCATGGATAGCTTCCTTGTTGCAGCATTGTATCATCATAATTAGCCTCAAGGAAAGCCGCATGGCATTGGCCAAAATAAGAAACCAGGTTTTTGCATGGCCTGCCAATGTCAGTAAACACGCCCACTTTTACCTCGTTACAAGAAATGACGAAGCTGTATGGATCACATGCGTCATGCATTTTGGGAAAGGCAATAATATAAAGCTCCCCGATCGTTATGGGCTCATGTGCATTGAAACTGTTTACAAGGCTTTTCTCAAGATTAAGCCCGCAACGCAGAAGAGTAGAAGGAGTAACGTACACGGGTAAACGATATTTTTTACAGAGAACCGCTATTCCTTTAATGTGATCTGAATGCTCGTGTGAAATAAAAATCGCCTTCACATTTTGAATAGATAAGCCAAGGCGTTTTAGCCTTTTTTCAATCTCACGACAGGTTATCCCTGCATCTATAAGGATGGCTTCTTTCGCGTTTCCTGCATAATAGCAGTTACCATTGCTTCCGGAGTTTAATGATGTAATAAATAATGACATGCATGGCAAAGAAAGATAATTTTAATTTTATTAAACAGGAATTTTTGCGGAGTATAGCCCGCTAATGCAAAAGAGTTTCAAAAATGACCATGCCCGCTTTAAAATAAATTCCAATATTAGAGTGTATCAATCAGGAATAAATATATTTTTGTTCTTAAATAGTTTTACAAAAAACAAAATAATAGCAAATGAAAAGATATAGAAATCATTTACTTATCCTTTTGATTATAGGAAATGCTTCAATGTTACTGCCAAAAAATTCTATGGCGCAGAAAAAGGTATCTGTTGACAATGGATACTATATTACCTACCCTGATAAGCTAATGCTAAGGCTCTATCTTTCGCAAAAGTTTGCGCCATTTACCATTTCTGCAGATAACAATAATAAGGATTTAAATTATAAAACTACTTCCAAACTTACGCTCGGTGCAGGTTTTACGTATAGGAGCCTTACTTTAAATCTTGGCTATGGCTTTACATTTTTAAATCCTGAAAAGGGACGTGGTAAAACAAAGGGACTGGATCTTCAGTTTCACCTATATCCTAAAAAATGGGCTGTTGACCTTTTGGGGACTTTTAAGAAAGGATATTATTTAGATCCAAAAGACGACAACGGGCTTAATCTCGCTAACTATTATCAACGACCGGATTTTAAAAGAAACATTGTTGGCCTTTCCGTATTTCGTGTTCCAAACTCAGGGAAGTTTTCTTATCGGGCTGCCTTAAATCAACAGGATTGGCAAACAAAATCTGCAGGTTCCATACTATATGGTGGAGAAGCATATTTTGGGACAGTTAAAGGAGATAGTGCACTTGTTCCGGGGCAGGCAAGCAGTAATTTTAAGCAGGCTGGTGTTGACAGGGTTAATTTTTTAAGCATCGGCCCGGGAATAGGGTATGCTTATACGTTAGTAATAGGCACGAACTTTTTTATTACCGGCTCTGCTATTGGTAGCCTGGACGTGAATTTTTCAACCGAGGAAACAGCAGGCACTAAAATGAAAGCAACAA
>JALYYM010000330.1 GCA_030946565.1 Bacteroidota bacterium
GGAAAAGCAGGATCAAGCACTTTTAATTTTGCTGTTTGAATTGCGGGGTGTGTCTGAAACATTCTTCCTACAAGCTTCGTGTACCAATCCCAGCCATACTCTGTATCTGAGGCGCTATGGATGCCCACGTATCCTTTACCGGATTCGATAAATCTTTCCATCACTTTCTTTTGGGTTGAATCAAAAATATTACCCGTCGTACTTAAAAAAATTACTAACTGGTACTGTGCTAAGTTTTTATCAGTAAAACTATTGGGGTCATCAAAATAAACCAGGTCGAAATTGTTGCGTACAGCGAGTTGCTGTATTGCCAGCACGCCTGCATGTACAGATTCATGGCGCCAGCCGTTGGTGATTGTTACGAGCAGCGCTTTAAATTGTTTTTGTGCATTAGTAGTAGAAGAGAGAAATATTGCGGCAAGAAAAAGACTGAGAAAGACCTTACATTGTTTCATATCAGAAATCGTTTTAGTGAAGGAAGGTAATAAAAAGTTGTATGCAAAGTGTATAGGTTTTTATGCCTGCCGGTTTGGCTTCCCGAGAGTTCAGTCATGTCGACAATAGGAGAAATCTCAGAAAATTTTTAGCAGTAAGAAACCCGGGAGGCCTCTCCTGCTGTCGGGGTGACGGTTTGCATTGCCCACATCGACTGACATCAAATATTCATTCAATAATGAGGTTTTTGGAGTTCGCTTAACATGTATACAATGCTCTTTTCATAGTTGATATTTGCGGAAAAGATGAAACCATTTATAGAAAATGTTGCTGCATTACTTTTGAATAATCAGCTAATGCAATTTCCGGCTCTTCAATTTCCGGGTGCCAAAGTTTTTCCCATTCAAAACTATAATAGCCTTTGTAACCTCCTTTTACTAAAAGATCAATGGCATTAAATATTGGAACCTCGCCCTGTCCCAGAAATGTATAGCGCTCTTTCCCATCAATTATTTTCAAGTCTTTGATATGCGTATGACGAATGTATTTTTTTAATTTTGGATATACTTCTTCAGGCGGCTCTTTCGTAACTGACCACATATTGGTAACATCCCATAAGATCCCTGTATGATCATTCTTCACCGCATCCATTATGCGGATCACATCGTCGCTTTTAACCACATCGCCATGTGTTTCCATCAACACGCTCACATTACTGTCCATCGCGTATGCGCCAAGTTCAATCAAACCTCTTGTTATAATATGCATCGTTTCTTCCTTCTCCTGGCCTTTCGGAAATTTATTCGGGAACACTCTTATGTAAGGACAATTTATTTTTTGCGCTAAATCAATAAAACGCTTTGCTTCATCTAAGTTTTTATTTCTTTCTGAGGCATCAGCAAAATGCAAATTGCAGGAAGATCCAAGATCAACAAATTGCAAGTCTTTATCTTTCATTATCGCAAGTGTATTCTTTATGTTTTCGGCGCTGTTGAATTCATTACACTTCGATAAGTCCATCTCGTGCTGTATGCCGCGTAATTCAATGCCTTTGTAATTATGTTGCACGGCAAAATCTGTAATCTTTTCAAAATTCCAATCGGGGCAACCAAGCGTAGAGAAAGACAAAAGAGGTTTCTTTTTCTTTACTCCAAAAGAGCCCGGCGCAAATGATGCTGCCAAAATTATGGACGATGATTTTACAAATTTTCTGCGGGTAAAATAATACATAGCAACCTGGTTCTAATGTTTAATAAAAATACAAAACAACCTTTTATAATAATTCAAAGAACTCATCATTCTTCATAGATAATAACCATTCAAATAATGAAAGCGGCTTCCTCATCATCCTTTCATAAATTTGAAAAAATCAAAAAAGTATTTTAATGAAAAACACGATCCTGTTACTCGCCTTTTTTTGTATAAGCGAACACTATTTGCATGCACAGAATTTGTACATACCCCGCAACATCAAAGAAGCGTATAAAAATGGCACACGTTCGATGGACGGAACGCCCGGTAAAAACTATTGGCAAAATGAGGGGAAGTATGATATCAATGTTATGGTAA
>JALYYM010000402.1 GCA_030946565.1 Bacteroidota bacterium
TAAAAGAAAATTCGGGTTTAACCATCAAAAATTTGGCGCTCTTGCTTGGTACAACACAAAGAACCATTCAGAATAAAAAAAACACCGGCGTACATTTCGATATGGTACAAACAGAGCGCCTGAAAAAATTAATCCTGCTTTTTGAAACAGGAATTGAGGTGTTTGGTAACAGCGAGCAATTTAATCAATGGCTGCAGAAGCCGGCTTATGGATTATACGGTTCTATTCCCTTTGATTTATTAATGCACCCAGGGGGTTTGGATAAAGTTTTGAATGAAGTAAGCGCCATAAAATTTGGAGATACCGTATGATTGTTTACCGGATTGTGAATAAAGAAGTAACTGAATTGCTGATGGGCTCAGGCAATGATGGTAGATGGTGCAGCAATGGTAGAAAAGTAATTTACACATCTTCCTCCATTGCATTAGCTTGCTTAGAAAATATTTTGAGAAGGAGTGGTTCCGGATTTTCTTTAAATTTCAAAACTATTTCTTATCAAATACCGGAAGACGTAATTATTGATGAAGTGAAAATTACAAATCTTACGCCGGAGTGGCGTTCGGAAAATTATTACACAGGTTGCCAAAAAATAGGAAATGAATGGTATGACAATAAAGCTTCGTTGCTACTAAAAGTCCCTTCATCTGTTATTCCAGACGAGTACAACTTTATTATTAAAACAACTTCACTGGAAATTGACCGTATCACCATAAAAGCCGTGCAGACATTTGTTCCTGACGCACGATTAGAAAAGATTTTATTAAGCGCCGGCGCCAAACCGAAAAATAGAAAAGCGTTAGAATAAAAACATGTCAATCTTTTAGAGAAGAATATTTTTCAACTCCATGGATGTATTTTTATTCCATTAAAATAATTGCTTCCTGAATAAACTATATTCAATCTTTAAAAAAACCAAATTATAAATGAATAGTATAAAACTGAAAGATATAAGTACCCGGGCGGGTAAAGACTACGACAAAACGGAGACGAAAGAAAAAACTGAAAAAATTCTGAAAGAGCTAAATGATCTTCAGAATCTTTTATTTGCAGAAAATAAACATTCAATACTTGTTGTAATACAAGGTATGGATGCCAGCGGAAAAGATGGCGCCATAAGAAATGTTTTTACCAGCATGAACCCACAAGGAGTAAATGTAAAAAGTTTTAAGGCGCCTACTCCTGAAGAATTAAGCCACGATTTTTTATGGCGCATACATTTGCACGCACCGGCAAAAGGCATGATACAAATTTTCAACCGCAGCCATTACGAAGATATTCTTATCACAAGGGTTCACAATTGGTGTGATGAAAAAACAGCCCGTGAAAGAATGAAAGCAATAAATGATTGGGAAGAATTATTATCAAAAGATAACAGTACGCACATTCTTAAATTTTATCTTCACGTATCACCGGAAGAGCAACAGTCACGGCTAAACGAAAGAATAAAAGATCCCTCAAAAATGTGGAAGTATAATGAGAATGATTTTCAGGAAGCAAAGCTTTGGAATATTTATATGCAGATGTATGAAGACTGTTTCAACAATTGCAATATGCCGCCATGGACCATTGTGCCCAGCGACCAAAACTGGTTTAAAGAGTATACCATTGCCTCGAAACTTAAGGATACGTTAGCCTCACTCGATATGCAATACCCTGGTTTAAAAAAGTAAATTTCACTTCACCAATAAAATTAAAAACATGAGCTTTATTAAAGATTTCAAAGCCTTTGCGGTAAAAGGCAATGTAATGGACCTTGCCGTTGCTGTAATAATAGGAGCAGCTTTCGGCGCTATTGTTTCATCGCTGGTTGACGATATCATCACACCTTTGCTGTTGACTCCTGCACTCAAGGCTGTAGGCGCAGAAAACATAGCGCAGTTGAAGTGGGGTGAAGTGAAGTATGGCAGTTTCCTGGCCGCAGTAATCAAGTTTATTGTAATTGCGCTGGTTATTTTTGGACTCATTAAAGCGGTGGCTTCGCTGGAAAAGAAAAAGGAAGAAATTATGGCTGCGGGCCCAACCACTACAGATAAGCTCTTGATGGAAATAAGAGATGAGTTGAAAAAGCCATGATAAAAAGGAAAAAATAAATTATAGTAATTTTGTTCTCCCGGTGATTATATCATCGGGATTTTTTTTACCATAATTCAATGGAAAAATCTTAAATTTTAAAAAGAAAAAGAACACTCTCTATTTATTATGAATAAAGAAATATACCAGATTAGCCTCCCACAATTTGAAGGGCCTTTTGATCTTTTATTATTTTTTATAGAAAGAGATGAGCTGGATATTTATAATATTCCTATCACTAAAATAACCAACGAGTTCCTTGAATATATTCACAATAGTGAGACGCTTAACATAGAGCTAAGTAGTGAATTCATTCTTTTTATCAGCACGCTTATGCGTATAAAAGCAAAGATGCTTATACCACGCAAAGAGCTTGACCTGGAAGGAAATGAAATAGACCCTCGCCAGGAACTGATAGATAAAATACTAGAGTACAAAAGATTCAAAGAAGCCTCTCTCAAAATGAGTGAAATGGAAGCTGTACGTATGTTGATGGTAAAGCGTGGCAACATTCAGGAGGAGCTTTCCAAAATTGGTGATGAAGCTGGCGAAGGAACAGAGATTCAAACCGTGTCCTTGTTTAAGCTGATGAAAGCTTTTGAGAAAGTAGCGAAGCGGCTGCAGGAAAAAAGGCACCAGCCCGTGCACACTGTTGTGCAATATGAATACACCATGGAAGGCAGCAGAAAATATATGCTCGAACTGGTAAAAAAAGAAGGTACTGTGTCTTTTGAAAAAATATTCGACATATCTGAAAACCGCATTCACGCCATCTTTCTTTTCTTAAATATGCTTGAATTGATTCAGCAAAAATATTTTTCTATAATAATGGGTGGTGGCATCAATAATTTTATAATTGAATATAATGCCGATCGTGTTGATGATCCTTCTTCGGAAGAAACAACAGCCAATGCATCATTAAATTAATATTAATGGAAACAAAAATTCAACGTGCAAATGAACGCGGCTTCGCAGACCATGGCTGGCTTCGTGCGAACCATTCATTTAGTTTTGCCAATTGGTATGATCCCACGAAAATGAATTTCGGTGCAATACGTGTTTTGAATGATGATCTTATTGCCGGGGGAAAAGGCTTTGGAGCGCATCCGCATGATAACATGGAAATAATAACTATTCCACTAAGCGGCACCATTGCGCATAAAGACAGCACGGGCACTGAAGGAATTATTAAGAAAGGCGATGTACAGATTATGAGCGCAGGTACCGGCATTACCCATAGCGAGTACAATGCTTCCAAAACGGAGGAATTAAATCTTTTCCAGGTTTGGATATTTCCCAAACTTGAAAATATTAAGCCACGCTATGAACAGAAAACCTTTGATGAAAACGACCGCTTAAATAAATGGCAGATCGTCGTGAGCCCTGATGAAAAAGATGGTGGCGTTTGGATAAACCAGGATGCAGTTTTTTCGCTGATTCATGCTACAGAGCCGGGGTTGGTTTCATATAAAAATAAATTCACGGGAAACGGAATATACATAATAGTCATAGATGGCGAAGTCAAAATAAATAATGAAGTGCTCAGCAAAAGAGACGCTATTGAAATTACAGGAGCTGATGAGATTTCAATTAAAATAAAGCAAGCTGCTAATTTGTTAGTGATCGAAGTCCCTGTCTAGGCTTTTCCACAGTCACAGTTTTATGGATATTTCAAGATGTCCCCCCAATCCTTCAGAAATAATGCGTTGCAGTGTTGAAAAACGAATATCCTTCAAGTCTTTTTCAAGTTTTGATATGTAAGATTTATTTGTCCCTGAAAGTTCTGCAACTTGTTCCTGTGTTAAACCTTTTTCTTGTCTTGCCTGTTGAATAAGTACACCAAGTTTAAACGCCTCGTAACCTTTTTCAAACTCGTCACGTTTTTTAGTTCCCTTTGCTCCAACTTCCTTGTCTATAAAATCCCTAAGGCTTGTGAGATTTTTTTTCTTCATAATATTCTTTTTTAATTTTTTCTGCTCTTTCAATTTCACCAGATGGTGTCTTTTGAGTTTTTTTTTGAAACCAGTGTCCAACTAATACTAAGTTATTGATATCAAAGAAGCAGAAGATACGAAATACGTTACTGCCTACCTGAACCCTTATTTCATAAAGACTTTTATTTTACCCAATTAATTTTTTTAAACCATTTCATTTTTCCTTTGAACGGCGGATACTTTAGCGAAGGATCTATCGCGGTTGAAGATTTCAATACAGGCTTCGCATGAGAGAAGAGATTGAAAGTATTTTTTCCATGATATGCGCCGATGCCACTGTTACCAATTCCACCAAACGGTAAGTTTTCATTGGTAAAATGCCAAACAGTATTATTAACACAACCACCTCCAAATGGTATTTTTCTTATCCACTCTTTTTCTATTGATTTATCTTTTGTAAATAAATAAAAAGCCAAACGGGTTAGGGTTATACCGCGCTATTTTAATAGCATTTTCCGTGGTATTAAATGACAACACCGGTAATACCGGCCCAAAGATTTCTTCTTTCATTACCGCATCATCCACCGATACATTTACAAGGATTGCCGATTCGATATATAAAGCAATTCATCCTTTACCTATACATAATGGTGTTGCCTGCAAGCTTTCCGCGAGTCGCAAAATTTTTTTGAATAGCGTTCCTTTTTTATCTTTACTTTCAAAGTAAGTTTATCATGACTGATTTGCAACTATATTCAGAACTGTCATCACTTCCAACCGACCTCAAAAAAGAGGTTCAGGATTTTATTGAGTTTTTAAAAACCAAGGCGAAAAAACAAAATTTCAAAAAGCAACGGAAGTTTGGTGCTGCAAAAGGCTTTTTTAAATTGCGTGCTGATTTTGACGAACCGTTAGAGGACTTTAAAGATTATATGTGATGGACTTACTTTTGGATACGCATGCATTCATTTGGTTTTTAAATGGAGACAATCAACTACCTGTGGCCATTAAAAATCTTATTACAGACACCTCAAATAAATGTTTATTAAGTATTGCCAGTATTTGGGAAATCGCAATAAAAAGTAGTTTAAATAAGTTGGAGTTGCAAGGTGACTTTAATCAAATAGCAGGATTTCTACTTGATAATGACATTGAAGTAATGCCTATTACTTTTGAGCATATACAGCGTTTATTGCAACTTGGCTTTCATCATCGTGACCCATTTGACCGTATTATTATTGCGCAAGCCTTCATTGAAAACCTGACAATTGCAACTAAGGATCAAGTGTTTGGTGAATATGGGGTAAACCTCATCTGGAAATAAGCCTGCAGGCGACAAAGAGTATTACCAATAATATAAGAGCTGATGAGATTTCAATTGAAATTAAGCAAGCGACAAATTTATTAGCTATCGAAGTGCCTGTGTAACTAAGGACCAGACTGCATTCTATCCAATCAATTTTTTAAACCATTTCATTTTTCCTTTGAATGGCGGATACTTTAACGAAGGATCTATCCCTGTTGAAGATTTTAATACGGGCTTCGCATGCGAGAAGAGATTGAAAGTATTCTTTCCATGATATGCACCAATGCCACTATTGCCAATTCCGCCAAACGGTAAATTTTCATTGGTAAAATGCCAAACAGTATTATTGACACAACCACCTCCAAATGGTATTTTTTTGATCCATTCTTTTTCTACTGCTTTATCTTTTGTAAATAAATAAAAAGCTAACGGGTTTGGATTGTGTTGCACTTTTTCCATAGCCTCTTCTGTAGTTTCAAAAGACACGACAGGAAGTATAGGTCCGAAAATTTCTTCTTTCAATACTGCATCGTTCATTGATACATTTACAAGAATTGTTGGTTCAATGTATAAAGAAGAAATATCACTTTTACCCCCAAAAAATATTTCACTGTTTTGCAAATAACTCAATAATTTATTGAACCGGTTTTCATTAATTATTTTTCCGTAATCATTGCTGCTTGCCGGATCAACAGTATAAAAATTTTGAATGGCCTCCTTCATTTCATCCAGCAATTCATTTTTTACCTTCTCATGTACTAAAATATAATCTGGTGCAATACAGGTTTGGCCTGCATTCAAAAATTTTCCAAGAACAATTCTTTTTGCAGCCACTTTTATATCTGCATCTTCATATACAATGCATGGGCTTTTACCTCCAAGCTCGAGCGTAACCGGAACAAGGTCGTTGGCGGCAAGCTTGTATATTGCTTTACCAACGGTTGTACTGCCGGTATAAAAAATATGATCGAACCGAAAGTCATTGATCATTTCCGGAACTACTTCTGCTCCATTGCCACTGACTACTTTCACATAGTTTTCGGGAAAGATTTCTTCAATAATTTTTGTAATAATTTTTTCAGTAAAGGGTGCAAGCTCAGAGGGCTTCAGCACTGCACAGTTGCCTGCGGCGATAGCGCCAACGAGCGGAATTAATAATAGTTGCAATGGATAATTCCACGGGGCAATTATCAAAACAACACCCAGTGGATCGCGGTAAATTTTAGCAGATGAAGGAAAAGTTACCAGCCCTGTTGATACCTTTTCAGGCGCCATCAATTTGTGTAAATTTTTCTTGGCGTTTTTTATTTCGGCCATAAGTAAGCCTGTTTCCGTTGCCCAGGTTTCTTCTTTACTTTTTTTAAGATCAGCATACAAGGCGGCATTTATTTCGGCATCATATTT
>JALYYM010000421.1 GCA_030946565.1 Bacteroidota bacterium
GTCTTTGCGCCTGCTCCTTTGTCCGAAGGACTCCTTTGGAGGAGAAAAGTTTTCGGGCAGAGAGTTTTTATTTGAAAGATGTTTCAGTCCCGATAAACCGGGAGTGGCAATCTCCTTGATATAGTAATGCTAACTCTCTCAAGAAGATTGCCGCGCCGCCGCTAGTTTTATTAGGATTGTTATGTTATTCGGGCGGCTCTCCAAAGGAGTCCTTCGGACGCAAAGACGTGACCTGGCAAGCCATCTTTGACTGATATGTTTCGCTTGCAATTTTTTAAGCTAAATAAAAAGCGTCTAATCGTCAATGTTAGGTTATCAGGTATAAAAATAAATCTACATGATATGAGATTTTTAAAGCGGCTAATTTTTATTGGATTGTTTTATTCTGTTAGTAACATGTCTGCTTTTTGCCAGGTAGCGCAAACGCCGCCAATGGGATGGAACAGTTACAATTGTTTTGGCTCTGCCGTTCATGAAGATGAAGTAAAAGCCAATGCCGATTATTTAGCAACGAATCTGAAGCAGTATGGCTGGCAATATGTGGTAGTGGACTTTTTATGGTCTTATGATAATCCTCCCGGCAGTGTTATCGGTAATCCTTTTCAACAACAATTGCCAGATGGTTCTTATGTACCGTGGTTGACCATGGATAAATGGGGACGCCTGATGCCGCAACCTACCAAGTTCCCTTCTGCCTTTGGTGGCAAAGGCTTTAAGCCTTTGAGCGAGTATGTACATGTATTGGGTTTGAAATTCGGCATTCATGTGATGCGTGGTATTCCACGCCAGGCCGTATGGGCAAAGTCTCCGGTAAAAGGAACTAACGGTATCACCGCAGATATGATTGCCGATACATCTTCTACCTGCCCGTGGATGAATCACATGTATGGATTAAATATGAATAAACCCGGCGCCCAGGAATATTTGAATTCTATCATAGAGTTGTATAAAGAATGGGAGGTTGACTTTATTAAAGTAGATGACATTTCACGCCCTTATCATAAAGCAGAAATAGAAGGTTACAAGAAAGCGATTGATAATGCAGGCAAGCCGATGGTGTTCAGCATATCTCCCGGTGAAACTCCCCTTGCAGATTCTGTTCACGTAATGGCGCATGCGAATATGTGGCGCATGGCAGATGATTTTTGGGACAATTGGGAGATGATCTTACATATATTCAATTATGCCAAAAGCTGGCAGGGCACAGGTGGCCCGGGTCATTGGCCCGACTGCGATATGATCCAGATAGGAAAGCTCTCTAAGCGTGGCCCGGTTGGCCCTGAGCGTTATAGCCGATTCACTGAAGATGAATTATATACCCATATAAATTTCTGGTGCATCTATCGTTCGCCATTAATGCTTGGTGGCAATCAACCGGAAAACCGTGAGTTGGAATTGAAATTATTTACCAATGCAGAAGTGATTGCCGTAAACCAGCAAGGTGAAAATCCCAGGCAGCTTTATAAAAATGAAAGCAGTATGGTATGGGTATCAAATGTTAGTGGCAGCAGAGATCTCTATGTAGGCATTTTCAACATTGCCGATAGTGCTCATAATATTTCGTTTGACTTTGCGTCGTTAGGATTGAAAGGTAAAGTGGCTGTGCGTGATCTTTGGAAACATGCGGAGATTGGGGTGTTCAAAAAGCAATACACGCAAAATATAAATGCGCATAGTTCGGTATTATTAAGAGTGACGGTAAAATAAAATGTGTGCTGAATTTTCCAATAAACTTCTGGAAAATTTATTTGGAAGTAAAATTTATCAGGTATCGGAACTTTCCAAAAGTTGTGTGTTTTCGGAAACTTTTGGAAAGTTTATTTGGGAGTATATAAGTTTAAGCTATCTGCTAAACTTTCCAAAAGTTACTTTCCAAAGTTCCTTTTTTATTTCCGCTTATTCTCCCGGATGATAACTGCGTTCAACATGCTTCATTACATCTTCTTTATAAAACAACACATCTTTAAATTGTCCTTTACTATACATGAATGCCTGGTCAAAGAAATGCTTCGAATCAGCATGTCTGCTTTTGCCGCCCGCCAATATGTGTGCTGAACTTTTCAAGTAAACTTTTGGAAAATTATTTGGAATTCAAATACCTTATAAAGCGCATGCGAAACTTTCTAAAAGTTGTGTGGACTTATTAAACTTTTGGAAAGTATGTTTGGGAGTATAATCTTATAAAGCGTTTTCAGAACTTTCCAAAAGTTCCTTTCCAAAAGTTCTTCCATCCGTTTTTCTGAATCGTTATATTGATAATATAATTGACCATCTTTATTACTTATTTTTTCA
>JALYYM010000428.1 GCA_030946565.1 Bacteroidota bacterium
TTTCAGTGGCTTCCTTAAGTGCCGCTGCTTCCATCAACTCAAGTGAGTGAGTTGGCAAAAAATAAATCTTGCTTACTTCTCCCGGCCTATGGCCGCTTCTACCGGCTCTCTGTAAAAACCTGGCAACACCTTTCGGTGAGCCGACCTGTATAACGGTTTCGACTGGACGAAAGTCAACCCCTAAATCAAGACTTGCTGTACATACTACCGCTTTCAATTTTCCAGTATGCAAATTTTCTTCAACCCAAAACCTTAAATCCTGCTCGATGCTTCCATGATGCAAAGCGATTGCACCCGCAAGCTCAGGACAGGCCGTCAATAAGGCCTGGTACCAAAGCTCACTCATACCACGTGTGTTGATGAAAATGAGCGTGGTAGTGCTTTGTAAAATGATGGGAATAACTTTATCAACAAGCCTGATGCCCAGATGACCCGCCCACGGAAACTTTTCAATTTCATCAGGAAAAACAGATTCAATGTGAACAGGCTTATCAATGTTTGCGGTGACTGTTTCAAAATTATTCGATCCATCATTGTTATATAGTGGTGATAATAATACTTCCTGTGCCTGCACCAGATTCCCTATAGTAGCACTTATACCCCAAAGAGAAAGCCGCCCAACTCCCGAAGGGGGAGAAGATTGCAGTTCAGAAATTGACTGAGCATTAGCTACAGTTTGTTGTTGAAATACACTATTAAAAAGTCCTGCAATTCTTGAAACGGCGAGTTCAACCTGTACACCTCTTTTGGATCCGATCAACTCATGCCATTCATCAACTGCAATTATTTTCAGCGTTTTAAAAACATCCGGATAATTTTTTTGCGCCAATAAAAGTTGCAGGCTTTCAGGAGTTATTATCAACACCTCCGGCACCTGTCTTTTTTGTTTCGCTCTTTCAGCCAGGCTGGTATCTCCATTACGTATGCCAACTTTCCAGCTTAAATTCAATTCATCTATTACTTCCTCCATTGCACGCCCGATATCTTTTGCAAGTGCCCGCAGAGGAGTGATCCATAAAAGCTGAAGACTGTTCTTCGATTTTGTTTTATAATTTTTTGGATTAGCATTTATAAAATCAATAACAGCTCCGAGAAATACAGAGAATGTTTTGCCGCAACCCGTTGGCGCATTCACCAATCCTGATTTTTTATTTATAATATGCTGCCATGTTTCCTGCTGAAAGGCAAACGGCGTATAGCCTTTGGAGGTGAGCCATTCCTGGATTATTTTATAGCCGAATGTCTTTTCTACTTTCAATCAGATAAAATTAGTTAATCAAAAACACCTAGGATAAATAAAAGATATATTTTACATTCGTAAATATATTTTATAAATATGAACCATAAAAAAGTTACTTATACCAGCACATTGCCAAATGTAGTCATGGAAGAAGTAGCAGAGTATGCAAAAAAGAAAAAAATTTCAAAAAATAAAGTAATTGAAATTGCTGTTAAGAAACTTTTGGAGGAAGAAATTAGAAATGACCTACGCCTTACTTTCGAACTTGCTGCGAATGATAAAGAACTGGTAGAAATGGCGGAATGGGGCCTGGGAGATTATCTTGAACAATTAAAAGAGTTTGAAAAATAATGCAAAGGGAAATTTGGATGGCTGATCTCAATCCTGTTTCGGGAAGCGAACAAAGTGGGGTAAGGCCGGTTGTAATTATTAGCGGTGATTCAATGAATAAATATTATAACGTCGTAATTATTTGTCCCTTGACAACGCAAATAAAAAATTATAAGAGTTGCCCTATTATACAACCTGACAAAATAAATAAATTAAAATCTGTTAGCCAGGTAATTTCTTTTCAAATAAGAACTATCTCTAAACTGAGACTAAAGAAAAAGGTAGGATCAATTTCTGACCATATCCTCGGGCAAATAAAAGCTGGTGTAAATGTGGTTCTTGATTACTAATAATTAAAGATCATTTTCCATACATATTAAGCATCGCCTTCAGATCTTCGATCGTATTTATTTCATCCACACTTTTATCTTTCCGCCACCGGCTCATGCGTGGAAAACGAAGCGCTACTCCACTTTTATGCCGATTACTGGCGGCAATTCCTTCAAAGGCAATTTCGAAAACCAGCTCAGGTTTTACCGTGCGCACAGGGCCGAACTTTTCGATAGAATTTCTTTTTACAAAATTGTCCACTTGCGCAAATTCTTTATCGGTTAAACCTGAATAAGCCTTGGTAAAAGTTACCAATTTGTCCCCGTCTTTTACTGCAAAAGTATAATCGGTATACAGATTACTCCTTCGTCCGCTGCCCTTTTGCGCATACACCATTACACAGTCAATTGTCAAAGGATCTATTTTCCATTTCCACCAGTCGCCTCTTTTTCTTCCTACTTTGTAGTGAGAGTCTTTTCTTTTGAGCATGATGCCCTCGCTATTCATTTCCCTTGAGCTTCCCCTGATGCTGCCCAGTTCTTGCCAGGATGAATAAGGGATAACTTCTGAAATTTGGATAGCATTATTTTTTATAGGCAAAATGATTTCTTCTAATTTATGTCTTCTTTCCTCTAACGATTTTTCGCGCCAATCTTCATAATTAAATTCCAGCAGATCATAAGCAAAGAAACAAATAGGTGCATCTTGCAGTTGCTTTTTCCCAATATTTTTCCTGCCTATGCGTGTTTGTAATACCGCAAAGGGCAAGGGCTTTCCACCAACCGCCGGAATGATCTCGCCGTCAATTACAACGCCATCTGGCAAGAGATCTTTTAAAATTAAATATTCAGGAAATTTATCAGTCATTAATTCTTCTCCGCGACTCCAAACAAATATTTCATTATTTCTTTTAATCAACTGTCCTCGTATTCCATCCCATTTCCATTCTGCCTGCCATTCGTGCGGCGAGCCAAGAGTGGCAGGATCATCTTCCAATGCATAAGCGAGATAAAAAGGATAAGGTTTTGAAAAATCAGAGGTGGCAGTAGATTCGCTTAAAAGTTCCGCAAATGTAGTGGTAACAGGATCCCAGTTTCCGCTGATCCGGTGAGCGATAACGGATGCAGAAAGATCGACTGTTTTAGCCAGCGCATTTACAATTGTCTTTTGCGAAACGCCAATTCTAAAACTGCCTGTTATCAATTTATTAAAAACAAATCTTTCTTCACGATTCATTTTATCCCAGCTTTCTACAATAAATTTTTTTCTTATAGATTCATCTTCTTTTTCAAGCGAGATAAATTTTTCGAGATAAAAAGAAAGGCTTTGATTGACTTGCTGCTGCTTTTTTGTTTCAGGTAATAATAAAGCAAGTGTTTCAGCCAGGTCACCCACGGTATGATAACATTCATCAAAAAGCCAGGAAGGATAACTGGTAATTTCTGCGCACCATTCCCGCATAAGCCTGGAGTTTACTGCACGCCTTGGCCTCCTTCCGCTGAAAATGGCGATAACCCAAACTTTGTCACTGTCTTGTGCAACAGCAAAATAATCCACAAGGCTTTGAAGCTTATCATTGGTTTTTGTAGAGGCACTTACTTCATTTACCAAACGGGCAAATAATTCTAATCCAGAAACATTGTCACCACCAGGCAGTACGTCCGGGGTTTCTAATTCAGAGTTCGTATATATATTTTCTGCGATCATTTCAAAAGCTTATGCTTCAATTTTATCCTCCTCATTTACACCAGGTACGGCAACTTCTTCATCCTCGTTTCCATATTGGGTTTTTACTTCAGCAGCAATGGCTATGTTTTCTTCATTCAGGTACCTGCTAAAGGCCGCTTGAAATCCGTGGGTAACAAAAACTCTTTCGGCACCGGTAGCTTTTACTGTTTGTAATAATCCGTCCCAATCAGCGTGATCGCTTAACGGAAAACCGGCATCAACATTCCGCCGGCGGGCATTGCCACGCACCTGCATCCATCCGCTACAAACTCCTATAGAATGTGGTTGAAATTTTTTCATCCAGGAAGTTCCATCAGCAGATGGCGGGGCGATTACTACTGTATTTTTTAATAACTCTTTCGGAGTATCCGGCGTAACCCGCACCACAGGGGTAAGGTTCCAACCTGCTTGTATCAAAGTCTGCTGCATATTGAATATAGCGCCATGGGCATATATAGTTTGCGTAGTTTCTTTTATAGCCTGCAAAACCCTTTGTGCCTTGCCAAGGCTATAAGCTAATAGTACA
>JALYYM010000468.1 GCA_030946565.1 Bacteroidota bacterium
CTGATGATTGGCATACACCATCAGCGGAAAACGATCTTCGCCCCGGTGGAAAATTCTCCAGCAGGATGGAAGCAAAAGATGGAAGTTTTGGATTTGATTTTGGTGGCGTAAACGATGTTGTTACACCAAATGAAAATATCGAATACACAATTGGCGATGGCAGAAAAGTAAAAGTTTTTTTTAAAGCTGAGGGAGACAAAACCAAAGTAACAGAAACCTTCGGGGCAGAAGATACAAACCCTATAGAGATGCAAAAGAACGGCTGGCAGGCCATCCTGGACAATTTTAAAAAATATGCGGAGGGGAAGTGAATTATAAGATCTTCTTAGCCTGTTAGCGTAGTTAGCTAAATCCACATTTGTTCTTATATTGCTGAATGTCTGTGCGAGTGCATTTGAGCTATAGAAAAAAACTCATTTTAAAATAATAAAATGACAACAAATTATCCTGGCGAACGATGGAAAAATGTAACCTTCGACTTTGAATTTACCAACGATTTTCGCATTGAAGTCTCCAACCTCGGGCGGCTAAGAACTTTCAATATTGTTTCTGACGGCAACATCATTAATGGTTCTATGATAAATGGGTACCGGATCGTGCGGCTTAAGCTTTACCGCCCAAGGGACGAAAAGACACAAAGCAAGTTTAACTATTTGCAAAAGCAATCCCTCAAACTAACAAGAAAATTAAAGTCATTAAAGGAAAATAACGAAACCAAAAAGGAGATTGAGGAAACCGCCAAATTGCTTGAAAGTTTTAGAAAGAACCTGAGCAAAAAATTTCAGGATGATTTAAAGGAACGCACGATCAATTATCATTCGCTTTTTCACCGGCTGGTTGCGGAATACTTTGTCAAAGAACCAAAAACGGATCAAACAATTGTTGCCCACTTAGATCATGATAAATTGAATAACAGGGCAACGAATTTAAAGTGGATGACGCCCGAAGAAAATTATGAACACCAAAAAAGCAGTCCTTACGTAATAAAAGAAAAGGAAGAAAGACGGTACAGGCGTAAGGCTAATTCTGGCGTTATAAAGCTTACGGTTACAAAAGTTATGCTGCTAAAAAAATTACTTAACCAGGGCAAGCCGATGAAGCAGTTGGTGAGGCAGTTTAAGGTTACCGAGACCCAAATCTATAGAATAAAACGCGGTGAAAATTGGGGAGATATTGAGGCGGCAAAGTGATATGTTGAAAAATGTCCGCAGAAGCCAGCGTTGTTATTCTTGCAACCCTAAATCCGTAGGCAATCCATCGAGGCTTTTTAAATTTTTTTCGAGTATGTATTCCCGTAAGCCCTCCTCTCCTTTCTTCTCTGCCCATTCAAAATGAATATCACGCTCACCGGTGTATCCAAAAAGCGGTACGCCAAAACCACAGGACGTTTGAACCAGGTCAATATCGGCAACAATGATCTGTCGCGTACTTGGATATAATTTAAAATGTGTTGCATACGCATCCCACGCATCTGAACCCGGCAACACCGCAAAGCCTTTCCCATACAGTCTTAGAATGTTGGGTGCCCCATCAAAAGAACAAAACATAATAGTAATACGCCCATTCTCCAAGGTGTGCGCTGAGGTTTCATTGCCACTACTGATAAGGTCCATGTAAGCAACTTTATTTTCCGATAATACCTTAAAACAATCAAGGCCCTTTGGGGAAAGATTAACTCTTCCATCTTCACTCAATGGAGCAGTTGCTACAACGAAAATATGCTGGTTTTCTATAAATTCTTTTTGAGCCGGTGTTATACTTTGATGAAGTTTACCCATGTTTATTTTTTGAGGGATAAAGTTAAGCAAAGTCAGACCTCAGATTAACTGATTTAATGATTGTCCTGATTTAATGATTGTCTTGACTTTTCTTAAATCAGTGGTTCAGACTTTCATCATTTTTTAGCGATCCTGATGCACTTAATTATTAGCTTCGCCGGTAAAATTTATTTCATGAAAAAAATACTCCCCACCGTTTTTGTGTTGCTTTCCCTTGTGGCCTGCAATGAAAAAACCTCCATGGCGCATCGTGAATCCAATAAAGATTTAAACCGGATGTTTGATGATTATTATGAAAAAAGAATGAAGCTCTTCCCATTGGAATCAACCCAAAACGGAGAAAGCCGCTATAATGATTTATTGCCTGCAAATATTTCCGATACCTACCGGGATACATTGAAAAATTTTTACAACAACTACCTGTCGGCGGTTGAAAAATATGATACTTCCAAAATGGATGAAAATGATTTGTTAAGCTATAAGATATTTGACAGGGAAATGAAGATGCAGCTTGAAGCGCTTGACCTGGACATTATAAACCCCGGAGATGGAAGCTGGCTGTATATTCCATTCAACCAATTTTGGGGACTGCCCATTACAATGGGGCAATTAGGCGCCGGGGCAGGGTTTCAGCCATTTAAAACTGAAAAGGATTATACTAACTGGCTTAGCAGGATGCAGAAATTTTCTGTGTGGTGCGATACCGCTATTGTTCAGTTCCGGAAAGGAATGCAAACAAATTTCGTGTTACCAAAAGCGCTGGTCATAAAAATGATTCCGCAAATGGAAGCGATGGTGGTAAGCGATACTGCCCGGAATATTTTTTACGGGCCGGTAAAAAATTTCCCACCCGCTTTTAGTGATACATTAAAAAAACAAATGTGGCAGAGTTATGCGTTTGCCATCAACACGTATATTATTCCTTCCTATAAAAAATTAGGCGCTTTTCTTAAAGAAGAATACCTGCCTGCCGCGAGAACTTCTACAGGCTGCGGCGCTTTGCCGAATGGAAAAAAAATTTATGATTACCTCGTGAGATACTGGACCACTACCAACGAATCTCCTGAAGATATTTATAACACAGGGCTTCAGCAGGTAAAGCAAACAAGAGATGAAATGGAAAAAGTGAAGGCCGAAACAGGCTTTACCGGAGATCTTCCTTCGTTTTTTGAATACCTGAAAACTGATAAAAAATTTATGCCTTACAAAACGCCCGAAGATGTGCTGAATGCCTTCCGGAATATTCAAAAAACAATAGATCCTAATCTTAAAAAGATGTTTGGCCGCACACCAAAAACACCCTTTGAAATAAGGCAGACTGAGGCGTTTCGTGCCGCAAGCGCAAGTGCAGAATACAACCAGGGCTCCCCGGATGGCAGCCGTCCGGGTATCTTTTACATTCCTATTATGGATGCTGCGAAATTTAATACGACCTCCGGCATGGAATCACTTTTTTTACATGAAGCCATTCCCGGCCATCATTACCAGATATCGCTGCAACAGGAAAATGACAGCCTGCCAAAGTTCAGGAGGTTTGCCTGGTACGGTGCGATGGGCGAAGGCTGGGCTTTGTATTGCGAATCCTTAGGAAAAGAACTCGGCCTCTATACCGATCCTTATCAATACATGGGTGCGCTAGGTGATGATATTCACCGGGGCATTCGTTTAGTCGTTGACGTTAGTATGCATCTGAAAGGGATGAGCAGGGAAGAAGCGATAAAATATATGACGGATAATGAAGCTATAAGCGATGAAGGCGCCACGGCGGAGATAGAGCGGTATATGGCAATTCCGGCACAGGCGCTAAGTTATAAAGTAGGTGCTCTTAAGATCAGGGAGCTGAGGAATAAATATGCAAAAGAATTAGGCGATAAATTCAACCTTGCCGCTTTTCATGATGAGCTGCTGAAAGATGGCGTGATGCCGCTGGATGTGATGGAAAGCAAGATGGATGCCTGGGCCGCAAGATTGAAGTAACGGGAACGGGTAGCCCAAATTTAATTAGGCGAATATCTTTGCCCGTAAAAGCACGAAAACTTTCTGTTTTTCGATGCCCGACAAACTAGTGAAATTTGTTTCCAGGCTATTCGTGTTTTTATTTACAAGAAGATGAAAATGCAAGCCAATCGATCAGCAACGCCCCCGGCCGAAGGCGTTGCTGATAAATTTTTTATTTTATTCCCACATCGCTTTTCAGCCGGCTTGCTTTTTTCACCAGGTTTATAAACTCGCTTCTGTAGCCTTCTTCGTCATTTCCTATAGATGCGTTTGCCAGTTGAATCACTTGATCAAAGGTGCTGTTGCCCTTATATTCGCTGTTCCTTAGCAGCATTGCAAAATCTGCAACAGCAGCGGCAAACCTGAAATTATCAGATGTATTATTTATACTAAAAGATTTATCGATCACACTATGAACGATCAGCTCGCTAACATCTTTATCCGGCGCTTTGTATCGCAACTTTATCGTAAGCATTTCATCATTAAAAGAAGCTTTGCTTTTTGCATTATTCTTTTGATATTTTAATGAATCGGCACTTTTTAAAAATTCAGATTTTACGCCTGCAGGAATAATTTCATACAAAGCCGTCACGGTATGGCCACTCCCCAATTCACCTGCATCTTTTTTATCATCATTAAAATCTTCTTTGTTTAAGAGCCGGTTCTCATAGCCAATCAAGCGGTAGCCTGCTACCTTCCCAGGCTTGAATTCAATTTGAAGTTTTACATCTTTTGCTATTGTAAAAAGTGTGCCGCCAAATTCGGTTACCAATACTTTTTTAGCCTCACTTATCCCATCAATGTATGCATGATTACCGTTGCCTTTATCCGCAAGCTGTTCCATTTTGCTGTCTTTATAATTTCCCATTCCATAGCCAAGCACGGTAAGGTATATTCCATGATTGCGTTCTTTTTCCACCAATCTTACCATATCATCATCACTGCTGGCGCCGACATTAAAATCACCATCAGTACAAAGAATGATCCTGTTGTTTCCGTCTTTCATAAAATTTT
>JALYYM010000470.1 GCA_030946565.1 Bacteroidota bacterium
ATAAGTAATCATGCGGCTACCTGTGCCATCAAATTGAGAAAACAAAATTGCGTTTGTAAAAAAGTAAATGTATTTATACAAACCAATCCGAACAGGCCTGATTTAAAACAGTACAAACACTCAATCACTTTTCAATGCGAAACAGCAACTAATGTAACCCATGAAATAATTGCCTATGCTTTAAAAGCGCTTGAAATAATGTATTTACACGACGATTATTTTTATTTCAAATGTGGTGTTATGGTATTAGATATTATTCCGCAGTCAGTCGTTCAAATAAATATGTTCGATAGCCATGATCGCAACAAAGGCAAAATAATTAACAGCATTATGGATAAAGTGAACCTCAATATGGGCGAAGGAACTGTGCGCATGGCAGTACAGCGTTTTGAAAAAAGATATAAATTAAGAGCAGGGCATTTAAGCAAAAAATATACAACCAATATAAAAGACATTGTAAAAGTAAAATCGTAAAATATGATAAATCCATTCAAATTAATGGAAAGTAAATTCATTCCGGCTTTCAAAGCAAGAGGAAAAAGATACCTGGTACTAACGCCCCGGTTCGTGTCCCACGAATCGGAATAAGATTGGTTCGTGACAAGAACCACGGCAGTCCGGCTTCTTTTATGGGGCTTTTCGTCTACTCCACTTAATGTTGTGCGTTCGTGCCTCTATGTCGTCATTCAATTTTGATAAATTCACCTGCTGTTTCCTGTGTCACAATTAGTCGAGTTACTTTGTTACAAAAACCTAATGAAGAACATGAGTATTTTATAGAAATTAAATACCATTTTTCGGTTATGTTGAAATAACTTATGGTATTATTTTGTGCATCATAAATTCTTAATCATGAAAAAAATCTTTTTTGTTTTGATGTTTGCGGGGTTACTCAACCAGGCATGTTCGCAAAGCGATCCTGTGAATGTTGAATGCTGGCTTACAAAAGCAGACCGTTCTGCTTTATTTGAAAAGCAGCCTGACAGCACACAATTCTCTTCTAAAAAGAGGGGCATGGGCATACCCATTATTATTGATTATAAACAAACCATGCAAGTGATGGACGGATTTGGTTTTGCACTTACCGGTGGCAGTGCAGAACTGATGATGAAAATGAGCACCGCAGAAAGAGCCAAATTAGTAAAAAAATTATTTTCCGCAGACGATGACAATGCCGGTACCAGTTATATCCGCCTTAGCATTGGAGCATCTGATATGAACAGCTTTGTTTTTTCTTATGATGATCTGCCTGTTGGAGAAACTGATTTTGAACTGAAAAAATTTAATCTTGCACAGGATCTGAAAGATGTAGTGCCAGTGATGAAGCAAATATTGGCTATCAATCCATCCATTAAAATTTTAGGCTCTCCCTGGTCTGCGCCAACCTGGATGAAAACAAACAATGCCGCAAAAAAAGGTTTCCTTAAAACAGAATGCTATGATGTATATGCAAGATACTTTGTGAAATATATTGAAGCAATGAAGAAAGAAGGAATTGTGATAGATGCAGTCACTATTCAAAATGAGCCATTAAATGCCAATAATACACCCAGTATGCCATGGTATCCAAAAGATGCAGCACTGTTCATTAAAAATAATCTCGGGCCTGCGTTTAAAAAAGCAGGCATCAATACCAAAATAATTTTATTTGATCACAATTGCGACAGGCCGGATTATCCATTAAGCATATTGAGTGACCCGGAAGCTGCACAATATGTGGATGGTTCGGGTTTTCATTTGTATGCGGGAGATATTAGTGCCTTGTCAATTGTGCATACTGCAAGGCCTGATAAAAACATCTATTTTACAGAACAGATGACAGTGGAAAAACCCGGTGCGTTACCATTGAGGATCGCTGATCCCGTAAGAAGATTAATTATTGATGCACCAAGAAACTGGAGTAAAAATGTGATCTTATGGAACCTTGCAGCAGACCCCTTAAATAACCCTCACACAAACGATGGCGGATGCTCCATGTGCCAGGGAGCTATTACTATTGATGGTGATAAGGTTGGATGGAATATAGCCTATTATGCAGTGGCACATGCATCCAGGTTTGTAAGGCCGGGATCGGTTCGTATTGCTTCAACTGCAGCAGGTGATGCTGTCGTTAACCTTACCCGTGATGAAGAGCAACCTGAAGTTATGCGTACAACCATTATCAGTAATGCTGATGTATTACCTAATGTGGCATTTAAAACACCAGGGGGTAAAATTGTATTGATTGTTGCAAATGATAAAGGGACGATGCAAAGCTTCAGCATTCAATATAAGGGCATGACTGCAGTAGCAAAACTTGATGCCGGGGCTGTAGCAACGTATGTGTGGCAGCACTCAGAATAATTCCTTCGCCCAGCTATATGTAGCGTTCAATAAAGACTTAAGTGCCTGTATCCCGTTACTGGCGCAAACGGACGCTCAATGTCATTTAGTTAAGGATTAAACGGATCTTCGATAGTATGTAAAAGTTTGGTACTTACCTCTTTTTCTTTTTGGCTGTGTTCTCGCTACATGCCTGCCAGGCCTTACTGGCTCTATGTTTCGGATAAATAGATTTTCTATTTCTTAACGCCCCGGTTCGTGTCCCCGGAATGGGAATAACATTGGTTCGTGTGACACTATCCACGGC
>JALYYM010000474.1 GCA_030946565.1 Bacteroidota bacterium
GGATTAAACTTTTTGGTTGATCTGCCAGTATATGGAATTATGGTGAAAGAGCTAGAAATAATAATGCACAATCACCCTTTATTTTCGACAATATACTAATCTTCACCATGCCTCATTAACTATAGTATATACAGAAAAATTATGTGTCTTTGTGCAGCAAATCATTGATTGAATGTGTCTTTGAATAGTTATTGGTAATTTTTTGCAATAACACTTTTTTTACCCTTCGGCATTTTATTAAAAACTAATATCACATGAGAAAATCTATTACACTATTTATTCTGCTTATGCTCACCGGGGCGTTTGCATTTTCACAAAACAGAACTATTAGCGGGGTGGTGGTTGATGGCCTCGGAAACTCTATTCCTAATGTGTCTGTTCTTGCAAGGGGTACAACCTTGGGAACAGCTACAAATGAAAATGGATCCTTTAAGCTTTCAGTTCCATCGTCTTCAAAATCTCTTATTTTTTCGGGTGTTGGTTACACATCGCAGGAGTTAAGGATTGGAGGTTCTGATTCTTATAGAATACAGCTGGCGGCTGCTGACAACACCATGCAGGAGGTCGTAATTGTAGCTTATGGGTCACAGAAAAAAACCGATTTAACGGGCTCTGTTGCTACTATTAAGCCGAAGGATATTGAAAACAAACCGTTTACATCTGTTGATAAAGCGTTGCAAGGCCAGGTGGCCGGATTGCTTTCTTCTTCGGTTTCGGGAGCTCCGGGCTCAGCAACTGCTATTCGTATTCGTGGTGTTGGCTCGCTTAATGCAAGTGCAGGCCCATTATGGGTTATAGATGGTAATATTGCTACTACCGGCGACCTTACGTCAAACACGACCACTTCAAATGCTCTTAGCTCTATTAACCCGGATGATATTGAAAGTATTACAGTTCTAAAGGATGCCGCCGCGGCTTCAATATATGGTTCCCGTGCTGCAAACGGAGTCATACTTGTGACTACCAAGAAAGGTAAATCCGGCAAAACAAAAATTAATTTTAGTGCTGAGCTCGGTCAAAATAGTCCCACTCCTATAAATGAAAACAATAGATCGTTAACGACTTCGGAATACCAGGAAGTATTGCGGGATGCAGTTATAAATGCAGGCTATGCCACCACTGTGGCTGAAGCCGATGCCTTGATTGTTGATCCAGTAAATGGTTTTGGACTTAAGCCAGACGTAAATACAAATTGGCTGGATATGGTGACTCAAAACGGAAACCAATCTCAATATAATTTGAGCTTGAGCGGTGGGAGCGAAAAAACAACATTTTATGCATCTGCAGGTTATTTCAAACAACTCGGGACTGTAATAGCTTCTAACTTTGACCGGTATAGCGGCGCCTTAAATATTACACATCATGCTTCAGACAGGCTAACATTTAATGCCGGAATTAGTGGAAGCAGCAGCAAACAACGTACACCAAACAATGGCGGAGCTTTTGCTAATCCTGTTTTAGGTTCTTATTTTTTATTACCCTGGTACTCACCCTATTTTCCAGATGGATCGTTTAAATATGATGACTCTGACAATGAATTTCCTGTAAATGGTGGCCTATACAATCCGCTGATTCAGGCTGCATGGAACAAAAACTCTGCAATTCAAACTACCTTCAGGGGAAACGTGGTAGGAGAGTATGAAATATTAGATAATCTTAAGATAACCAGCCGTTTTTCAGGAGAATATTTTGATGTTCAGGAAGATTCCTACCGTAATCCTTTTTACGGTGATGGTGTGGCTGCCGGCGGTGATGGTTTTGCTTCTTATAAAAAGATATTTAACTGGACGTGGAGTAGCTTTGCAGATTATAGGAAATATTTGGCAAGATCAAATGATGTTTATTTTGACCTTAAAGCCGGGTATGAAGCACAGCACTACAAACAATATCTGCTACAAGCAGGGGCGCAAGGTTTTCCAGGGACTTTAGATTTGAATTATCTTACTTCTGCAGCTACGCCTACTACCGCTTCGTCAGTTCCAAGTGATTATAGCACCAATTCTATTTTTTCCAGTGCAGTAGTTAATTTTAAAGACAGGTACGTTGTTTCCGGAAGCTTCCGGCGTGATGGGTCTTCCGTATTTGGCGCTCAGCACCGTTTCGGAAATTTTTATTCTGCAGGCGCAACCTGGAATATTAATGAAGAAGCCTTCCTTAAAAATTCTAAACTTTTTAATTTGTTGAAGCTTCGCGCTTCCTATGGAGAAAATGGTAACGCTCTTGGATTTGGATTTTATTCTTCTTTAGCAACTTACGGTTATGGATCTAATTATACCGGTTTGCCCGGCAGCAGGCCAAGCAATGTAGGAAATGACCAGTTGACATGGGAGAAAAATAATGTTTTAAACTTAGGCCTTGATTTCGGTTTATTTAGAAATCGTATCTCTGGTACAGTAGAAGTTTATGATCGTAAAACCACCGGTTTATTAGCGCCGGTACCTTTATCCCGTACTTCCGGATTTTCCACTCAAACACAAAATATCGGAGCGGTATCCAACAAGGGAGTTGAAGTAACTTTAAACGGGCGTCCCATTAATTCAAAAGATTTCACCTGGGACGTAAGCTTTAATTTTGCTCACAACAAAAATAAAATAACTGCTTTATACAATAACCGTCCTGTCGCTTCAGGCTTCTTTAATTATACGGTAGGCTATGACATTCAGACTTTTTATCTACGGCAGTGGGCGGGTGTGGACCCTGCTAATGGAGATCCGTTGTGGTATTTAGATAGCTCGCATTCCGCAACCGCAACTACCAATAGTTACAGCAAAGCGCCACTTATGTTAAACAAATCGGCGGCTCCTAAATATTTTGGTTCATTTACAAATACTTTTAACTATAAAGGGTTTGAACTTCAAGCGCAGTTTGTTTACAACTTTGGCAATTACATTTATGATACCTGGGACCGCTATTTAAATAGTGACGGTCTGTATTATGGTTCATTTAATCAATCAAATCAGCAACTTAAAAGATGGCAAAAGCCGGGCGACATCACCAATGTTCCAAAAATTATTTACGGCGGCAATAAAAATTCATACAATACCTCGACACGATACCTGTACAATGGAGATTATATCCGGTTAAGAAATCTGCAATTAGGTTACACTTTTTCTAAAGAACAGGCGCAAAAATTAAGATTGAACAACTTTTCGTTTTACGTAAGGGGAACTAACCTGTTTGTTTTTGATAAAGATAAAAACCTACCTTTTGATCCAGAAGCGGGGATTAATAGCACCACTAATTTTGATGTATTTATTCCAAGAACATTTACCGTTGGGTTCAATATCGGGCTTTAAATTTCCAAGAATTTAAATTTTAAACTATGCAAAAGATTTTAAATAAATTAAACATTTTCCCGGCACTTTTAATAATTATGATCCTCGGTTCATGCTCAAAGGATTTTCTTAAAAGAGTTCCTGCCGATTCACTTCCTTCTAATGTGGCTTTAAATTCTGAAAGCGGGCTGGAAAGCGCCTTAAACGGAGCATATTCGGACTTACGCTCTGTATCTTTATTTGGAAGAGATTTTCCTGTAATCGGAGACTTACATGCGGATAATACTTATGTAGAACAAAAAAATGCGGGAAGGTATTTGCTGTGGTATAACTATACTTTAGCTGTATCTAATCCAGACGCAAGTGATATGTGGACTGCTGCATACACAGGTATTTTGAGAGCCAACCGCATTATAAATGCGGATGTAACCGCAAGCAAGGTAGCTGCAATAAAAGCAGAAGCGAAAGGTATAAGAGGCTTATTGTATTTTCAATTGGTTAATATGTTCGCTACTCAATACTCTGTTGATCCCTCTGCTTACGGAGTACCGATTGTGCTGGAATACGACCCCTATAAACTTCCCTCAAGAAATACGGTACAGGAAGTATATGCACAAATTATTTCCGACTTAAAAGATGGGTTTGCGAATGCCGGTCCGTATACTTCATCTGTTCGCTTAAGTAAATATGCAATTGAAGGTTTGTTAGCCAGAGCTTACTTGTATATGGGTGATTATGCCAATGCAAAGTCTGCCGCCGCAGATGTAATAAACAATAGTGGTTTCACCTTAGTATCTCCGGCTAATCTTGTATCTTATTGGTCAAATTCTGCTGCGAGAACCGATAAGGTTG
>JALYYM010000549.1 GCA_030946565.1 Bacteroidota bacterium
AAGCCGCTATCATCAGGCATTTTCGCATCTTGTGCCTGCAACTTCCTTTCTATACTACGCTTTTTATTCCTGATATATTATTAAAAGAAGGCAGCGTAACCTATTGGGCAGTTCAGGGCACGGTAACGGCATTATTTACACTCGCAACAGTTTGGCTTTATAAAAATATTTCTTATAAAAATATTAATAAGAAGTGGCTCAAGAAATTGATTGAAGGAGATGGAGGAACAACGGTTTCAAAAGCAATTGTATTCATCAAAGAAATAGGTGAGTTTAAAAAAGAAATTCAATAGTCAGAAAAGCAACGCACCGCCGGTACCTGCGGATTCATTCGCGCTATTGGTGTAATTCGTGGCAAAAAAAAATCAAAAGAATTTCTTTGTATTACCTTCTTCGGAACCGGCTTTATAATAACTCCTAAAATACTCGTCGGCGGAAAGCGAACTGCTGCCTTTAAAAGCAAAGATGAAGAGCAGCACGAGCACTATGATAGACAATACCAATTCAAAACCGCTATTGTTGGCGCTCTTCATATTTACAAGAAATACTGCGCCAAGAAGAAGGGGGATTTGTATGATTGAAGTAGTGCGTGTAAACAGGCCAACCGCAATAAATAGTCCTCCCAATAAATTAATATACGTGATAGCGAAGGCGAGAAATCCTGAATTCTTATCAAACATGCCTACACCAGTTTTTTGTAACATTGATTGAAGAACGGAGGAATCGCGGATAAAATTTATCCCTTTCCAAAAAAGAATAAAGCCAAGGACAATCCTGATTATTGTAAGCCAAAGAGGTTGACTAACACTGGTTTTTTCTGTGATATTAGCTTCCTGCATAATTGACAATTTTACTTTTACGTAATTTAAGAACTGTTTCTCTCTTCAAAGCTAAAAAATTACCCCGCCATTTGCAAAGTGTCTTTAGTTTTGAGCAACAATTTTTTTATCATGTTTATTTATTAAATAAAATATGCGCTCATCTATTGCAACAACATTTTCATTCATAATATTGTTCATCGTTTCATGTACATCTTCAAAACGGCTGATAAGTAATAATGATATTAATCACCTGAAGTTTTTAAGCGAATATGATATTCCATACAATAAAGCATTTCAAAATACGGTGGTGGGCGGGCTTTCAGGTATAGATTATGATCCGGGCACCAATGTTTATTATATTATTAGTGACGACAGATCAGAGAGAAATGCAGCCAGGTTTTATAAGGCTCAAATAAATGTCAGCAATAATAAAATTGACAGTGTTCATTTTATAGAAACAGTATTTTTAAAAAATAAAGAAGGCAAGGTTTATCCGGGTGTCACAACCGATCCATCTCACACCCCGGATCCGGAAGCGATGAGGTATAACCGTACAAACAATACGTTGACATGGTGCAGCGAAGGGGAAAGAATTGTTATTGGAAATAAAATCATTCTGGAAGATCCGGCTGTTACTGAAATTACCCCCGAAGGAAATTTTCTTGATACGTTTGCCATGCCTGCGCAAATGCACATGAGCAGCCAGGAAACAGGCCCGAGAAGAAATGGAGTTTTTGAAGGGCTGACATTTGACGATGCCTATAAATACCTTTATGTAAATGTAGAAGAACCTCTTTATAATGATGGCTCACGGGCAGGGCTACACGATTCCACAGGAATAATAAGAATTATTAAATTTGATGCAGCTACAAAAAAAGCTATATCTCAATATGGCTACACCATTGATCCTGTGGCCTACCCACCAACGCCAGAAGGTGCATTTATTATAAACGGAATCTCAGATATACTATCATTAGGAAAGAATAAATTGTTAGTAATTGAACGTTCCTTTTCTACCGGAAGGCCTGCTTGTACTATCAGAGTTTATATCGCCGGCCTCTCACAAGCTGATGATGTAAAAGAGATGGCTTCAATAAAAGACAAGCCGGTAAAAATGATCAGGAAAAAATTGTTGCTGAATATGGATGACCTCAAAATTTATATTGACAATATTGAAGGCGTAACGTTTGGGCCAACTTTATCAAATGGCCATCGAAGCCTGTTATTTATTTC
>JALYYM010000552.1 GCA_030946565.1 Bacteroidota bacterium
GAAGCCCGTCTCGCAGAAGAGTTATAGCTTTATTTGCAAACACTATTTTCCGGCTAACCCAGTTAAAACTGCACTGGTATTGGCCTCACCCCCTCCAAAGGAGTCCTATGGACAACCCCCTCTCCGAGGGAGAGGGTCCGTGAAACTTAATGCCGGCAAGTGTTTCATTAAAATTGACAATTTTTAGTCGGACAATAATGATTTTCAAAATATATTTTAAGCTTCATGAATTATGATTGAAAATAAATTGCAGAACCTTCTTCAAAAAAATAAAGACCAGTTTCATTCGGTAATAAAATTTGATGCCGGGCATGACAAGATTTATACTTTTGACTTTACTGAAAAAAATAAAGAGCTTGAACAAATAGATCTTCAAAACATTGAAGAGTTTTCACACTACATTATTGATACTTTAAAAAATCATGCCGCAAAATTTGGATTTGGTGGCTATGACGAATTAAGGGTTTTATATAAACGCAGTTCTCTTTTTGATGAAGGTGTTTCCGAAGAGCCGCGCCGCCTGCATCTTGGTATAGATATTTGGGGCAATGAAGGCACTGAAATTTTTGCGCCGTTAGATGGCACTGTTCATAGCTATGCCTTTAATAATAATTATGGCGATTATGGCGCTACAATTATTTTATCACACTGCCTTGAAGGCGTTTATTTTTTTACATTATATGGTCACTTGAGCCTTGCCGATATTCAAAACATTAAAGAAGGAGAAGAAATAAAACGCGGTCAAAAGTTTGCACACTTTGGCCGACCATCCGAAAATGGCCAATGGCCGCCGCACCTGCATTTTCAAATAATCTATGATCTCCCAGGTTCCAAAGGCGATTATCCCGGCGTGTGTAAACTCAGCGATCGGGAAAAATATTTATCCAATTGCCCGGATCCGGATATCATTTTACAATTCAACAATTAAGTAATTTTTTCAAAAAATATATGCGTCGCATTTGCTGTGTTTCCTGAAACAGATTTTGTATTTTGAAATGCATAAAAAGTGTGTATGCAAAAATTTATTAAACGCAGCATAGCCGCTGTATTATTTATAAGTATTACAATCTCTTTATCTGCGCAAAAAAAAGATGATACCGAATTTCAAAAAGGGTTACTCTTATTACTAAAAATAAATACGGGCGCTGTTACTAATTTTGGTGCTGCTCCCGATTTGTATGCCGGCGGCATAAGTTTAAATCCACAAATAGCCATTGTTGAGCACCTGCTAAGAGTCGGCGCCAATGCAGGTTTGGCCTATACCGGTAAAAAATTTTCAGGTTTGTTTGGGCCGATGGCTGCTTTGAAAATTAAGAATTTTAATCTAAGCTCAATTGCGGGGCTTGCCAATTTGCAATTGATAGGCGAAGCAAATTGGGGGACCAATAAACAGCAAATGGCAGGTGGCGGCATTGGGCTGGAAGTATTACAAAAAGCGCAGGTAATTTTTACAGCCCAACGGGATTATAATCTAAATAACTGGTGGTTGCAGGTGCATATTGGTGTTAAGCTTAATAAAAAAAAGTTCCCGGAAGATGAGTTTAATAAACGATAATCTTAAACGTTCTCCTTCTCTTTATCAATAATTTCATTTCAATACCAAACAAAAAATATAACAAATGAAAAAAGCATTGGTAGTAAGCGGTGGCGGCTCAAGAGGTGCCTTCGCAGTAGGCGTTATAAAATATCTATCCCAAACGCATGCATTGAAATTTGATGTTTTTGTAGGTACGAGCACCGGCTCCCTGGTAGTACCATTGGTAGCGTTGGGTAAATTGGATGTGCTTCAAAACTTGTACACCTCTACTAACACAAGTGATATAATTATAAAAGATAATCTTGGCAACAGGTTATCTGAAAATTCTATTTTCCGGGTGACGCCGCTTTGGGAAAAAATAAAAAGTATTTATACTGATGACTTTTATGATGAGTTGATGAATTCAGGCAAAGAAATTTATATAAACACGACCTGCCTCCAGTCAGAAGACTTAGTAGTATTTACGAACGCGGCCTCGCCAAAGGCATCAAAATATTATATCACAAAAAAAATAATTAATGGGGATCATTTTAGAAAAGTAGTACTGGCTTCTGCCTGCCAGCCCGTGTTTATGAC
>JALYYM010000575.1 GCA_030946565.1 Bacteroidota bacterium
TAAAAGATGAGCATCTTGAAACCTATAATATAATTGATTTCAAAGAATCTCATCGTGACCCCTTTGACAGATATCTCCTGGCTGCGGCCCGCTTTGAAAATTTTGCAATCATCACAAAGGATGAAAAATTTCAACTGTATGCCGATACGTTTGAGATTGTGTGGTAATTCCAAAAAAATAATAGTTATAAGTGCTCGGCTGTTTTTTCGGTAACTCTTTCCACCAATTTATTCAACGTTAATCCCTGTACAATTACAGAAAAGATTACAATAAGATAACACACAGAAAGGATGATCTCTTTGTAGTGCGAGGATGGAAGCGACAACGCCATAGCAACAGAAATACCGCCACGTAAACCTGCCCATGTAAGAATGAATAAATTACGGGCATTCGTTTTTTTTCCAAGTAAAAGCAATGCTGGCAATGTAACACTCAGAAACCTTGCTATTAAAATGATAAATATTGACAGTACTCCTATTAGCCAGTAATTTTTAATGAACGGAAGTAATATCAATTGAAGGCCGATCATTACAAATAAAATGGTATTCAACACTTCATCTATAAGCCGCCATATCTGGTTTAAGAATTTTTGTGAATCAGTATTCTTTCCAAAACTTTTATTTCCTATCACAAGCCCGGAAGTAATTGCTGCAAGCGGAACGGACGCATCGAATTTCTCAGCAATTAGTGAAATGCCTAAGATAAGGCCCACTGAAATTAAAAATATGGTTTGAAAATCATTGATAGACCTGATAAGCCTGAAACCAATATAACCCACAATAAGCCCGATTATAATGCCTCCAACAACTTCATGGGCGAAAAGGCTTAAAATAAATGAGGCAGACATATTAGCATCAGCTCCATCGGATATACCTAATAAGACAACAAACAGAATTAATCCTATCGCGTCATTAAACATAGATTCGCCGGCAATAATTGTTTCAAGGCGTGGCGGAATTTTTGACTTTTTAAGAATAGCAGCAACAGCGATAGGGTCAGTGGGAGAAATAATGGCGCCAAACAGAAAGCAATAAATTAATGGCATGTCAATGTTTAATAGAAGGCATATCCAAAAAAACAAAAATCCGAAAACTACTGTTGAAAGAATTACTCCTACCGTACTTAATACAACTATGGCGAGCTTAAGTTCTTTTAATTTCGTATAGTCGAAGTGAAGAGCGGTAGCGAAAAGCAGGAACCCAAGCATTACATCAAGCAATAACTTTGAAAAGTCAATACTGCTGGCGAGAGAAACAATCAAACCGGATTTTTGATCGCTAACTTTTCCTATGATTAATAACACCAATGAAACAACTACTGATATCGTCATTACGCCTATTGTGCCAGGCAGTTTTATGATTCTTTCATTTAGGTAAGAGAAGGTGGCGCTTATAATTATGAGAAGCGTTATTACAGTTAATATATTCATTTCAACAATTATAATTGTGAAAGCCCGATTACTACGTCATGCAACGTTACAGATAAATCAAAACTAATACTTATGGCAACCGAAGGCAACCTGAAAATATATCAACTATTACTTTGGTTAAAATATATTTCTATTACTTCCTTAAATTCTGGAAAGCCAAAATATTAAATGGCCCATATTTGTGTAAATATTTATAGAATAGATTAACAATAATACATTGAACGATTTATTCATTCTTCAATGAAAAAACAATTACCGGCTCCCTGACAATGACTTGGTCAAAACTTAGTTAGATAAAATTTTCCTGTCAATTTATAAAATTTAAAAAACAAAAAAAATGGAAAAAACAAAATGGATTATTGATCCCTTACACTCAGAAATCGGGTTTAAAATCAAGCACCTGATGATCACCAACGTAAAGGGCGTATTCGAAGAATTCGAAGCCAGCATCTATACAACCGGTGACGATTTCATGTCTGCCGAAATTGATTTTTGGATGAACCCTGCTTCCGTAGATACTGGCAGCGCAGACCGCGATACACATTTAAAAGGTGCAGATTTTTTTGATGCAGAAAATCATAAAGAAATCACGTTCATTGCCAACACGTATGAAAAAGTAGATGGTGATGGAAGCTATGAATTGTATGGTGATTTAACGATTAAAGGAATAACTAAAAGAATAAAACTTGATGTAGAATTTGGCGGTGTGATGAAAGATCCGTGGGGGAATGAGAAAGCAGGCTTTAGCATCAATGGAAAGATAAATCGTAAAGATTGGGGGCTTACCTGGAATGCAACCTTAGAAGCAGGTGGCGTATTGGTGAGTGATGATGTTAAGATTAGTTGCGAGGTGCAATTATTAAAATCCAATGAGGTGGAAGCTGCGGCGGGGTAATAGCATTGGTGTAATAAATAAAAGCATTATTTTTTACCATGATTATATATTTATACGCCAATGTCATCCGCTGGTAACGTGATGATAAACTCAGTGTATTCGCCCAACTTTGTCTCAACCCTCATTTCTCCCTGGTGGCCTTTTGTAATAATATCATAGCT
>JALYYM010000585.1 GCA_030946565.1 Bacteroidota bacterium
CTTCAGCTCATGCAATGAAACCAGGCCACGCGGTACCGGCAGCTCGCTCCTGTATTTCGCATCATCTTCGGCATCTTTAAATTCATCAAATATTCTCACAAGAAAGAAAAGAGTAATCGTAATAAAAATGCCCATCAGAAAAGTAGATGCGCTTACAAAGCCGGAAGCGCCCCGGCAAATTCGCGAATATGAAATGGCAGAAAAACTAAATGAGGCAACTAATAATCCATGCGCTAAAAATGGAAAGCGCTCTTTTTGATAGGCGTAAAACCTTGTAAAGAAAGAGGAGCTGTTTTCTTTAGGGTTGCTAAAACTGTTTTGTATAACATCGTCTCTCATTTCTTTCTTCCAAATTTTTTATGGGCTTCTGTAAAATGCCCGGCCGAAAGTGCAGCAGCTATTGATAATTCTCCTGCAAGCACCAGCGCTCCGCATATCTCTGCAAACTTCCTGGCTTTTCCCGTTCCATAGCAGTCCATCAATTCAAGACATTGCCTTTGCGTTGGCAAGCCGGTGCCACCGCCTACTGTGCCCACTATTAAATTTGGTAAGGTAACGCTTGCGTATAAATCTCCATCACTTGTTGTTTCCATTCTTGTAATACCTACTGCTGCTTCTGATATGCAGGCAACGTCTTGCCCTGTTGCCAGGAATAAGGCTGCCAGCCCATTTGCATAATGCCCCTGGGCGCCAATTGATCCGCTTTGAATGGCGCCGATGGTGGAGGATTTCCAATATTCAGACATCGCCTGTGGCGTAGTTTTTAAAACAGCGGTTACTATTTTTTCTGACAGAATAATTTCTGTAGTAACCTTTTTACCGCGTACGTTGCTAAATGATAAAGCGGTCGCTTTTTTATCGCCTGAATAATTACTTTCAATAAACCAAAACACCGGCTTTACCGGGGCATGCTCTAAAATATATTTACAAATATCATCGGTGCAAAGTGTTACCATATTTTGCCCCGCAGCATCGCCGGTGTGGTATTCGAAAATTAAGATAAGATGATTGCCCTCAATATTTGTTTTCATATCTATAAGCTTTGCGAACCGGCTTGATTGCTGAACAATATTTTTAAATGTCTCTAACTGCTCAAACAACCAGATCAGAAATTTTCCCAGCTCTCCTAAATCATTAAATTTGAATAGCGGCGAACGCTGCACACCTTCTACAAGGCATATAGATGTAGCGCCGCCGGCAAGATAGCAAGCTTTCGCACCTCTGTGATACGAGGCCACAAGCGCTCCTTCTGTAGTTGAAAGTGGAATATAAAAATCACCATTGGCTGCCGAACCCATCACCCTTAGCGGGCCAATAACGCCGGTAGGAACCATTGACATGCCAATGTAGTTTTCAATGTTTCCATCCAGTTCCGATAATTGAATGGAGGCATTATTTTCAGCAAAGCTTTTTAATTGCCGGCCACTTTCATTTAAAAGAAACAGCAGTCTTTTTTTAATACCTTCTTCAGTAACATTACTTTCAACAGGCAAAGCTTTTTCATGGTTAGTAAGTTCCGGCTTGCTATGAATATTTTCAATGAGTGTATTCAAGTTTTGTAACACACTCAATTCATGCAAGGCCTTTTTGGCTTTATCACTTGATGATGCCATTAGTTTTGTTTTTCAAATGCTTTAATTAAAGTGTAGCCGGGTTAAGCCTGGTTATGAATTTCAAATTATTCTAAAATAAGAAGTTTAATAATCGCGTGATTTTGATGTAAGCTAAAATCTTTTAAATTAATCCACTATTGTCCGCCTAACTCAATTAAAACCGCGATGGTATTGGCCTCACCCCCAACCCCCTCTCCGAAGGAGAGGGGGCGTGAAACTTAATACCAGCAAGTGTTTCATTAAAATTGATGAATTTTATTCTGATAATAATGAAATTAACCTTTTAACTATTGGAAGTTATGTTTTCTTACGATAAAGCAATAATAAAGCTGGTAAACATTTTGAAATGAATAATTTTATGTGAATAGATATATGTAGTAGGTTATGATAAAATCTCTTTTTGCATTGATGCTTTCGTCTGTTTGTGTTGTATGTTTTTCGCAGGAAAAATGGGAATTAAAAAAAGATGAGAATGACATAGCAGTTTACACAAGAAGGCTGAACAACGAAAAGTATAAAGAGATAAAAGTACTATGTGAGTTCAAGGCACCCGTTGAAAAATTAATTAATATTTTGCAGGATGTAAACCATCATAAAGACTGGGTTTATAAAACAACAAAGTCATGGTTAATCAGCAGGAAAAATGCAGACACTTTATTTTATTATTCAGAAATTTCACTTCCCTGGCCAGCCAGTAACCGTGATGCAGTCGTGCAATTGGCAGTTGCAAATGATACATTAAATAAGATGACAATTATCACTGTTACGAGCATGCCCGGTTTAATTCCTGAAAAGCCAAACCTTGTGCGGGTACCTTATTCGCTGGGGCAATATTTTATTACTTCTTTACCCGGTAACCATATTAAAATTGATTACACACTTTCAGTAAGCCCCGGCGGTTCATTGCCTGCGTGGCTGGTGAATTATACCGCTACCATTGGGCCATATAATACTTTTATGAGTTTGAAAAAACTGGTGGAGGGTGCGAGAAAATAAATGAATTGTTTGCAACAATGACTGCCCTCGGTTTCCTCAACTTAATTTTATGATTCTGAATTTTTAGAATAGATTAACTATTCTCACTTCAGATTACACATTACATAACCGGCAATATCTTCCAGTGGCAAAACTTTATCTGCTGCATTTAATAAAATTGCTTCTTTAGGCATACCAAATACAACTGATGATTTCTCGTCCTGTGCAATAGTTCTTGCGCCTGCTTGTTTCATTTCCAATAAGCCTTTTGCACCATCATCACCCATGCCGGTGAGCAGTATGCCAATGCTGTTTTTACCTGCATATATTGAGGCGGAGCGGAAGAGCACATCTACCGACGGACGATGCCTGTTCACCAACGGGCCATCTTTCACTTCTACATAATATTGAGCGCCTCGCCTTTTTAATAACAGGTGTTGATTGCCTGGCGCAATCAGGGCACAGCCCCGCTTTACCACGTCGCCGTCCTTTGCCTCTTTCACTGAAATTTTGCAAAGCGTATCTAATCTCTCTGCAAATGATCGTGTAAAATTCTCCGGCATGTGCTGCACGATCACTACGCCGGGAGCATCTGCAGGCAAGGCTTCTAAAAAAACATTAATGGCTTTTATGCCACCGGTAGAGGCGCCCACGGCTATCACCACGTCGCCGGTATGCAAAAGATTTTTAGGCCTTATACGGTTAAGCATTGCATCTGCAGAAAATTTTTCAGGTATCACCGGCAGTGGGATAGGTGCCGTTTTTTTCCTGAGTTTAGCCCCGGCGATTTTCTTAATTATTTCCCGGATTTT
>JALYYM010000611.1 GCA_030946565.1 Bacteroidota bacterium
GTCCTTTAGATTTGTATTAGTGATTATTTAAACAGATTACTACTATTATTACTTTTCTTTTTTTGCTTCTTTTTTTCTTTTATAATTCACTATTTTATGTGGATAACACTAACCATCAGCAGCGGCACATTATGTTCGTGTCAAGGTTAATTACCTATCGTGAGATAGAATCCGCTGCTGTTTTTTCCCTTAGTGTCCATATAGCAATTAGGGTTAACTACCCACTATTAAGGACTAGGACGATGGGGCAAAAATGGTTAATGCATTACTCACAATTTAAAACCAAAAGGATGAAAAAACAAACATGCTTTTTTTTAGGAATAGATGTTTCAAAATTATGGTTTGACATCTCTTTAATGGCTGTCATTAATTTTCAAAAACAGCAAATGATCACAGAGCGTTTTGACAATACGAACGAGGGATTGTCATTACTAAAAAAGTGGCTCAAAGCGCAAAAAGTAAAATTTGATAATGACACTTTGTTAGTGATAGAAAACACGGGAATATATCACCGTTTGTTATGGAAGTTTTTTAGTGAAAATAACATACCCATTCACATAGGAAATGCAGCCCATATTAAAAAGAGTTTTGGCATTGCCAGGGGCAAGAACGATAAGATAGACAGCCAGCGGCTTTGCAGCTATGCTTATAAGAATGATGATGAGCTTAAAGCTACTCCTGTATTGAATTCTGTGTTTCTTAACCTTAAAGATTTAATAACGTCCAGGACAAGATTAAAAGCCCAGCTGGGAGCCAACAGGACATACCTGAAGGAATTAAAAAGTATTAATGATCAAGCCACTCAAACGATGATGGAAAAGGCATATAAAATGGCAATAACCGGTTTGAAAAAATCAATTGATGAAATTGAGAAACAAATAACTGTAGTCATTAAAAGTGATCAATCAATATCTGACAATTACAATTTACTTCTTTCAGTACCTGGCATAGGGCCTGTTACAGCAACTTATATTTTATGCTGCACCAATAATTTTGCCGGCAAAGTGAGCGGCAAACAATTAGCTTGTTATGCAGGTGTTGTACCATTTAAGGACACAAGCGGAACCAGCTTGAAAGGCCGTAATAAAGTGCATAAAATGGCAAACAAGGAACTTAAATCTTTACTTCACATGTGTGCACTATCAGCGATACAGCATTATCACGAATTTCGAAATTATTATGATAGAAAAGTAGCAGAAGGCAAACATGCCAATTGTGTGTTAAATGCAATATGCAATAAAATAATTCTCAGGGCAGCGGCAGTTGTGAATAATCAAAAAGATTATGTGGAAAATTATAAAAATGCAGCATAAAAAAGATTTGTTTTAGTCATAGCAATCCCACTAACCACATCATTCCGGTTCGTGGGACACGAACCGGGGAAAAGATTGAAAATATCTCCATTTTCCTGGTTGCCGTATAAAAAAAGTTTCTTTTGTTCCATCCCCTGCAAAACCAAAATGACCGCACACTGCAGCCATTTTTATAAAATTCTAAACATTACTTATTGCGGTATTACTTCCTGTTGCGGTGTGGCAGGGCCAAGGCGAACTTAAGTACAAAAGCTGATAAGCATTCCTTCTGCCCGAACCAAGATGACCAAAGAATTAAAGTCGAGGAGATGCACGTCAGCCCTGCTTTAGCAATACAAATGTCACCTGCAGGCTTCGCAATAATAGAATTTGAAAGAGTATTCTTACTTAAATAAGTAGAGCCGGATTTTGCTGAAAACTTTTAGTTTATGATAAGAATTCCGTTTGCACCCTTTACTTTGATATCATCATCAGTTTTAAATGATTGTAAATTGATTTTTGTGATATGGTCGTCCAGTGCATGGGATACGTAACCAAAACTTTTAGTAACCTGAACATTTATTGGGGCTTGTCCTGTTTGCAACCTCTGCAAGATGTTGCCGTTTACCGCATCAATAATTAGTACAATGTTATCAAATGCTGCCGGCGATATTATATATCTATTATCGTTAGTTACTGGTGAATATAATATTTGCCCGACTTGCAGGTTTTTTATTTGCTTAACTATTGATGAATCTTTTTTGAAAGAAGGAACTGTGGTTACGTGCTGGTTGCTGAACAATACCTGACCGGAAATAAATGAAGGATATTTAAACATAGAGTGTACAAGATCGCCGCTATCCTGGCTGATAGAGTTAAACCTTAAAAGGATTTATTGTTTTGTGACTTTCCGGGCTCACAAAAAAAATTATTAAAATAAAAATCAGAAATATTCGCATTTCAACAATCATTAGTAGTGAACAATGAGGCAAATATATATCGTTACCTGCTCAGGCAAAATTTGCAATGGCTAAAGCATATAAATGTCTTACCAGGACAGTAACTTTATTGGTTAAGGCCAAATGATGTAAGGAAGCACGCCGGGAAAAATTTGCATACAATGAAGATTTTAATATTCGGAGCCTCCGGTTCCGGTACTACCACTTTGGGAAGGGAGATAGAAAAAAAACAGGATTCAAACATTTGGATGCAGATGATTATTACTGGCAGCCAACAGAGCCCCCTTTCCTGAAAAAAATATCGTTGGCTAAAAGAAATGAAACGCTAATGACAGATTTTAAAAAACATGAAAATGTAATTATCAGCGGTTCCCTGGTAAGCTGGGGTCAACAATGGCAAAGCGCATTTGATTTGGCCATATTTATTTATTTGCACCAGGCAAGCCGGATGAAGCGCCTTGAAAAAAGAGAGGTTGAACGCTATGGAAATAAACTTTTAACTGACCCACAAACGCAATCAAATTCCAAAGCATTTATTGATTGGGCAGCTAAATATGACAAGCCTGCTTTTACAGGAAGATCACTCAAAATTCACAATGAATGGACTGAATTACTATGCTGCCCTGTGATAAGATTAGATGGCAAAATGGAATTGAAAAATAAAATTGAAAAAATGTTGATGCAAATAACAATCATTGCCAAAGCACAAGAATGATTCAATTAAATATTATTGCTTCACAAAGTTTGACTTAGATGAAAAACCTTCATCAAAAATCTCAACTGTATAAATACCTTTTGATAAATGTTTAACCGGTATGCTGATATTATTATTGCCATTAATCACTGTATGTGCTACCAGTTGGCCATCGGCATTCCATATTTTTAATTGCCCATGCAGCAGTGCCACAG
>JALYYM010000616.1 GCA_030946565.1 Bacteroidota bacterium
ATACCTATGGCAGCAGGGTTGCTCGCTATCGCCTGGGCAAGCCTTCCAAACCTTCCACGTTTTTCAAAATGGCTGTCAAAAACGACATCATGCATAAAGCCAAGGCCGGTAGTTATTTTTACTTCCCCTTTTAAATGCGCTGTTGTAGCGTTCCCTTCATATATCATGGTATTGCTCATGGCCATTGCCCCGGCAGAGGTGCCTGCAACAATAAAATTTTTCTCTTCGTTATATCTCTTTAAAATAATATCAAGAAAGTCAGTACCGCCGAAAGTAGCCGAAAGCCTTAGCTGGTTTCCTCCGCTGATCATCGCTACATGGCAGTCTTTTATGCGGTCAATATATTGGCGGTCCATTGCATCTGCACGATTACGTATTGGTACCAGGCCAATATTAGTGCAACCAATTTTTCCAAAAGCATCCAGGTAATTTTCACCGACTTCATTGGGTATCATAGAAGCTGTAGTGATTACTTCTATCCTGATTCCGGGGTCGCCGGCTTCTTCCACAATCCGGCGAAGAATTCCCAGCTCAAAAAAATTAAGATTATTTCGTACCATTTCGCCTTTCTCAAGATCAACGCCTTTGTCTTCGGCGCCACCTATCGCAAAAAGCTTCCCCAACGGATTTTGCATGCATTCAATTTTGATAAAACATTGTTGTTATTTGTTTCGGTTTGTTATTTCCCAGCACAAGCAATGTCAAAATAAATACTTCTTACAAAAGTAACGGAATTGAAATAAACACATTGTGTTGATAAGATTGTATTTTTATTTTGAAGACGAATATTATTTATCTTACAAGGCACTAACGCAACAATTTAGAAAAAAAATTAACCCTCTTTTCCTTATATGAAAATTATAGAAATCAAAGCGCTTCGCGGCCCCAATTATTGGAGTATACGCCGCCCAAAGCTTATCCAAATGAAACTTGACCTTGAGGAAATGGAAGATATGCCCACTAATAAAATTGATGGGTTTAAAGAAAAACTGGAAAAACTCTTACCCGGCCTTTATGAACACAGGTGCAGTGAAGGAGTGCCCGGCGGCTTTCTTTCACGCATAACAGAAGGTACATGGATGGGACATGTGATTGAGCACGTTGCACTGGAGCTGCAAACTCTTGCCGGAATGGATATGGGTTTTGGAAGAACAAGAACGACCGGAAAGCACGGAGAATATTTTGTTGTATTTGATTATATGGAAGAGCAGGTTGGTGTGTATGCAGCTAAATCAGCATTCAACCTTACGCAATCGCTTATTGATAATTCTGCCTATAACCTGGAGGAGGATGTGCAAAACATGCGGGAAATAAGAGAGAATACAAGGCTGGGCCCATCCACTGGTAGCATAGTGGAAGAAGCGGAGAGGCGCGGCATTCCTTATATACGACTGAACAAGCATAGCCTTGTGCAGCTTGGCTATGGCATACATCAGCAAAGGATACGGGCTACTATTGCAGGCACCACCTCCAGCATTGCGGTGGACATTGCCGGCGATAAAGAAGAAACAAAAAATCTGCTTAGCGCAGCCGAAGTGCCTGTACCAAAGGGAATAATACTTTATAGTGATGAAAGCGTACAGCGTGCTATTGACGCAGTAGGCTATCCATTTGTAATTAAGCCGATAGATGGAAATCATGGTAAGGGAGCAACTACAAATATTACCACTTTTGAGCAGGCTGAAAAAGCACTGGAGGCTGCAAGGGTATATGCACGAACGGTTATTTGTGAAAAATATATAACGGGTTTTGACTTCCGGGTTTTGGTGATCAACTTTAAATTTATATGTGCAGCATTGCGTACACCCGCCTCCGTTAGAGGCGATGGGGAACATAGCATTCAATGGTTAATAGATGAAACCAATAAAGATCCGCGGCGTGGGTATGGGCATGAAAAAGTATTAACGCAAATAAAAATTGATGGGTTCACTCAAAAAATATTAGATGAAAAAGGCTACAGTTTAGAAACAATTCCCGCAAAAGATGAATTGGTATTGGTGAAGCCGACTGCAAATTTATCAACCGGCGGAACCTCTACTGATGTAACAGATGAAGTGCATCCGGTAAACATTTTTTTAGCGGAGCGTATTGCAAAAATTATCGGACTTGATATTTGCGGCATTGATATAATGGCTGCCGATTTAAAAAAGCCGTTGAATGAAACCGGCGGCGCTGTGCTGGAGGTGAACGCTGCGCCTGGCTTTCGGATGCATGTGGAGCCATCGGAAGGTATTGCAAGAAACGCCGCTGAGCCTGTAGTGGAAATGCTTTATCCAAAAGGTGCAGATGGCAGAATTCCTATTATTGCTATCACCGGCACAAATGGTAAAACCACTACCAGCCGGCTCACGGCGCATATCTGTAAAGCCGCCGGATATAAAGTTGGCTTTACCACGTCTGATGGTGTGTATATACAAAACCAATTGATGATGAAGGGCGATTGTACAGGGCCGAAAAGTGCAGAATTTGTTTTGAAAGATCCTACGGTTGACTTTGCTGTGCTGGAATGTGCAAGGGGCGGCATTCTCAGGAGTGGCCTCGCTTTCAGGTATTGCGATATTGCCATAGTAACGAACGTAACTGCCGACCACATCGGGCTCGGAGGAATAGAAACACTCGAGCAAATGGCGAAGGTTAAACAGGTGTTACCCGAGACAGTATTTAGGAAAGGATTTGCCATTTTAAATGCCGATGATGACCTGGTGTATGCAATGCGGAAAGACCTTAATTGCAACGTCGCCTTATTTAGCATGGATGAAAATAACAAGCGCATCAAAGAACATTGCAGCAAGGGTGGCCTGGCGGCTGTTTATGAAAATGAATATGTCACTGTATTAAAAGGAAATTGGAAGATACGCGTAGAAAAGGTTTCAGAAATCCCCATAACTTTTGGTGGCAAGGCAATGCATAATATTATGAATACATTGCCGTCTATACTTGCCTGTTATCTTTTCAGAAACATAAAAGTAGAAGATATACGCCAGGCACTGCACACCTTCATACCATCCATCACACAAACTCCCGGCAGGCTTAACCTGTTTGAATTCAAGAACTTTAAATTTCTTGCGGACTTTGCTCATAACCCTGCCGGATTACAGCTTCTATGCGATTTTGTAAACCGGCTTGACAGCACCTATAAAGTAGGCATCATCAGCGGAACGGGAGATAGGAGAGATGACGACATTCGTGAAATAGGAAAAATATCGGGCCAAAATTTTGACGAAATAATTATAAGGCAGGACAAACACTTACGGGGACGCACAGCCGAAGAAATCATTGGTCTTTTGGTGGAAGGCATAGATGAAGGCAAAACGAAGGACATTCCTGTTACTATTTTACAAAAAGAAAAAGAAGCTATACAATATGCTTATGATAATGTGAAGCCAGGAGCGATTATTACCATAATGTGCGACGTAATTCCTGATGCGCTTGATTACATAAAAAAATTAAAAGAAGAGGAGGATAAAGAATTTGAAGCTTCTTCATCTCAGTAAAGGCCGTGAATATCACTTTTTGAAATTTTACTTCATACCCTTACTTTTGCACTCCTATTGTCCCATAGTATAAAGGTAGTACGACAGATTTTGATTCTGTTTGTCGAGGTTCGAATCCTCGTGGGACAACA
>JALYYM010000625.1 GCA_030946565.1 Bacteroidota bacterium
GCATTGTTATTGCACACAGGCTCAGCACGATCAGGCACGCTGATGAAATTATCGTTTTGCAAAAAGGAAGAATTGTAGAGAGAGGAACACACGATGGATTGATGGCTAATAACGGTTTTTATAAAAAACTGGTGACGATGCAGGAGGTGAGATAATATTTTAAACTTTATACCCACAAATGTTGTTCTAAGAAAAAGTAAATTATGAAAGCAAGGTGGAACAATGAAATTATTGCAGAAGCGGGCAATACTCTTGTGGTGGAAGGAAATCATTATTTTCCTGCCGCGTCGGTAAAGAAAGAATATTTAAAAAATTCTGATACGCATACCACCTGCCCGTGGAAAGGTGAGGCTTCTTATTATACTCTTTCTGTAAACGGAAATGAAAATAAAGATGCCGCATGGTATTATCCGCAACCCAAAGAAGCAGCGGCGCAAATAAAGGATCATATTGCCTTTTGGAAGGGAGTGAAAATAGAGGAGTGAGCAGGTAAGAATCTGTTTTGAACGCAATTAATTTGCCTTATCAGGTGCCCTGGTTTTCTTCAATTAATCCGATAGCATTTCCAAATGGATCTTCAACTGTTGCCACCTTTATGTATTCGCCAACGACCCGAACGGCACTTATTATTTTTGCCCCTTCTGCTGTGAAAGTTTTTACACTTGCTTCAATATCGTCTACAAGCCAATAAGCCACAGATTTTGTACCGCTGCTAACTTCACTTGCATCCGGGTCAAGGCCAAGCTCACAACCGTATATATTGAATCCTACATAATAGCTTTCATCGAAATATGGCTTTATTCCCGTAACCAATGTGTACCATTCTTTTGCCTTTTGCAGATCATTTACATGGTAAATAATTGTTCTCAGTTTTCGGAGCATAATGTATGTTTTTACAAAACCGGTTTTTAAATAACAAAAAGATGCGCCTTGTGAGTTATAAAATATCTTCCTTTCCTGATTGAAAATAAAAAGCCATCCGGGTGAAAGATGGCTTTATTAAAAAATATTGTGGTGAAATTATGCAGCATTCAATTCGGCAATCTTTGTTCTTATTTTTTCTTCAAGTTCCCCTGAAAGTTCCGGGTTATCAACCAGCAATTGTTTTACTGCATCGCGTCCCTGGCCAAGCTTTGTAGTGTCGTAGCTAAACCAACTTCCGCTTTTTTGAATAATGCCCATCTCAACACCCATATCAATTATTTCACCTGTTTTAGAAATACCATTGCCGAAAATAATATCAAACTCCGCTATGCGAAAAGGTGGCGCTACCTTATTCTTAACAACTTTTACTTTCACCCTGTTCCCAATTGATTCATCACCATCTTTTATTTGTGCCATGCGCCGTATGTCAAGCCGTACGGATGCATAAAACTTCAGTGCATTACCACCTGTTGTTGTTTCAGGATTTCCGAACATCACGCCTATCTTATCTCTTAGCTGGTTAATAAAAATACAACAGCAATTTGTTTTACTTATAGTAGCGGTTAATTTCCTTAACGCTTGGCTCATCAATCTTGCCTGCATACCCATCTTGCTATCACCCATTTCACCTTCGAGCTCACTCTTAGGTACAAGCGCAGCCACAGAATCTATCACTACTACATCCAATGCTCCCGACAGTATAAGCCTGTCAGCGATTTCCAATCCCTGCTCACCATAATCTGGCTGGCTTATCAAAAGATTATCAACATCAACCCCTAACCTCTTCGCATACATGCTGTCGAATGCATGCTCAGCATCAATAATAGCGCACATGCCGCCTTTCTTTTGCGCTTCTGCAATTACATGAATCGCCAAAGTTGTTTTACCAGAAGATTCCGGCCCGTATATTTCTACTACTCTGCCCTTTGGCAATCCCCCTATTCCTAAAGCAACATCAAGCCCGATAGAACCGGTTGAAATTACAGCCTGCGGTTCCTGCGAGCGTTCATTCATCATCATAACGCTTCCCTTACCATAGTCTTTATCAATCTTGTCCATGGTAAGTTTCAGCGCTTTTAATTTCTCTGAATTTTTTTCAATTGCCTTCTCTGCAGCCTTGTCTGTTGTTGCCATAATATTATTTAAAATGTTGCGAAAATGATGTAAAGTAAAGAGAAGCGTAAAGATAGATATTATAAGTTATCAACACTAATTTCTTTAGCATTTTATAGAAATTTTTAATCGCTTCCCCAAAGATTCTATTAAATATCTTATAAAAAGAAAGCGTTTTATTTTATTATGTTTGTGTTTGCTAATCAATTTAAAGCAGATGAAAAAGATATTCTTATTGGTTTTAGTTTTTATTTCCGGCTATTGTTTTGCACAAGTGAAGCCTGCCGGAAGAGGAAGTGTCTATGGATCAGCTATTGACAGTAAAGGAGCGATAAGTGTTGCTGGCCTTGAGAAAAAACTTGAAGATGAGAAACAATTCACCGGAAAGGTTACAGGAAAAGTTATAAGCGTTTGCCAGGAAAAGGGCTGCTGGATGAGGCTCGCAAAAGATGACGGGGATAACATAATGATCCGCTTCAAAGATTATGGTTTCTTTGTACCGAAGAATATTGATGGCAAAGAAGTAGTATTAAATGGCGTTGCTAAAAAGACAACAACTTCGGTTGCTATGCTGAAACATTATGCAAAGGATGCAGGAAAATCTGATGAAGAGATTGCAAAGATTACCGAACCAAAGAAAGAAATAGTTTTCACCGCATCCGGCGTATTGGTACTTTAAATCCTTTTACCAGAGAAGTTGACTGATAAATATTTATCATAAATAAGTGGCATCAAATTTTCATAGGCTTCCGTTAGGCAGTCTTTCTAATTTTTCAAATTAAAACTTACAAATATGCAATGGTCAGGTAGAAGAGAAAGCTCTAATGTTGATGATCGCAGGGGCATCACTGGTGGCCACGTAGCTTTCGGCGGCGGTTTGATCGGCGTGATCTTTTTAGTTGCAAAATTTCTTTTAGGAGGCGGAGACGTAAATGATCTGCAACAAGCTCTTCCACAAGGGCAGCAACAGGAGATGACGGCAGAGCAAAAAGCGGCGGACGACCAGGAAGCGGCTTTTGTGAAAGTAGTGCTGGCAGATACTGAAGATGTGTGGAATAAAATTTTCGGCGATATGGGAAGAAATTATAGTGAACCAACGTTGGTGTTATTTAGAGATGCGACTACATCTGGCTGTGGTGGCGCTTCTGCTGCTTCCGGGCCATTTTATTGTCCGGTTGATCACGATGTATATATTGATCTTTCTTTCGCAAGCGAGCTTAAGCAACGTTTTAATGCATCAGGAGATTTTGCCATGGCTTATGTAGTTGCACATGAAGTGGGGCATCATGTTCAGTACCTGCTTGGTACCACACAAAAAATGGATCAGATACGCCAGCAGGTAAGTGAGGGAGAATATAATAAGTACTCCGTGCGGCTGGAACTGCAGGCAGATTTTTACGCAGGCGTTTGGGCGCATTATGATCAAAAAATGAAAAATGTAATTAATGCCGGCGACATTGATGAAGCCCTGAATGCGGCAAATGCTATTGGCGACGATCGCCTGCAGAGGGAAGCACAGGGAACGGTAACACCCGATGCTTTTACGCATGGTACTTCTGCACAAAGAATGTATTGGTTTAAGAAAGGCTACGACACCGGAGACCTTAACCAGGGAAACACATTTGCGGAAGGGGCGATAAACGTATCAAATTAAAACCTTTTTCCTGCTCTTTTTTACATCTTATTTTACGAAGGTGTTTGGCTGAAAGGACCCTTTAACTAAGTTTCCCAACGAGATATGTCTTTTTTTCAAAATAATAAATTTGAAGCTGCCATACTAAAACCTTAGTAATAGAGCTTGATTAAAATTCATTTAACTTTATTACCTTCCTAAACAAGCTTATAAGGTTTTAAAAAATATTCTTACCGGTCTACTAAGGTTAATACACCAGTAAACATTATTATTTCTGTAAAGTCACATTCAAGGTTAAAAGATTAGCAGTTGATGTAATTTAGTGATGCTGTATAATTTGCAAAAGCTTTAAGCGTCTTTCTTGCTTTGCCTCATTGCGTAAAAATCATTTCTCATAAAGTACCTGGCACATCTCACAATAGAAAGTTCTTCTCTTAGTTTTACCGCAATATTTTTTTATAAAAGGAACATGATCTCTCGGGCAGGCTTTTTTTGTATGAGCAAGCCAGTGCTTTCGCAGTACAAATTCTTTCTTCCATTTAAGAAAATCAAAACTATAATTTCTCGCTTCTTTGATGAGCTCATTTAATTTTGCTGCGGGAATATCTTTCATCTTCGTTTCCGGATGCAGGCGGATTCGAAACAATACTTCATTCTTGATGATGTTGCCAACGCCGGTAAAAATATTTTGATTCAACAATGTGTCACAAACAAGCTCTTCCGGAATTTTTTTTATTTTCTTTT
>JALYYM010000641.1 GCA_030946565.1 Bacteroidota bacterium
CTGACTTAATAATAATGGCAAGACAGTTTTTGCGTGAACCTTATTTTCCCTTGCATGCTGCAAGCGACCTTAATGTAGATGTAACCTGGCCTGTTCAATATGAGCGGGCAAAGAAATAGAATCTCCGCTTTATTTTTTTACAGAATTATGCTTTTAGTTCGCAGTGTCAACATTATCCACGCCGGCATCAAAATATTTTTTCGATTTTATCATCAACTCAAGAACACCATAACAGGCAATGGCGATCAACAAGAGAAGCATTACGAGTGTGGCGCTGTTATCAATTCCAAAAAGTAAAACGGCTAAAAATATACTGAAAAGAACAACAACAAAGGTGAGTGCACCTAGCGCCAAACGTATAAAATAATTTGGCGTGTATAATTTATCCGGATGCGCTTTCAAAATTCCTGCAAGGCTCGCTTCCCCAATACATGAAGCCCTGAATGCTTCCGACGCTTGTTGCTGAATGATCCGGTTGTGAAGATCGGTGGTATTATACGCTATCATTTTTCTTAAGTAATTTATTTAAATGAATAAGAAATATTATCAGCCCAATACCGGAAAGAATAAAATATAAAATGCCAAGATAAGCGGCGCTTTCCTCCATACTGCTATTAAAAAGTAGCCGTACAACTACATAGCTTGACCCTATATATACATACAGTATTGAAATGACCAGGAAATAAAATGACTTTCGTTTTAATGCATTTATATAAAGAAAATAGCAGGCAATTAACGAGGCAAGAAACCATAGAAGAGTCAAGCGCTCAAAATTAAATTCTGCAGCCAATAATGTTATCAACAAAATATGGGCATAGCAATAATAGTAGCCACACTATTCGTTATACAAACAATATAAACCACTTCCTTACTTCGGCAATTTTTTAAAAACACAGTGCTTATCATCTCAATGCGCACTATTTTCATTTGCCACTAATTGTGTCATAAGAGGATATCCTACCTTCTGGCTTTTTAGGGAAAACTCTTACTCCAAAGTTTATAGTCTGTAAGACGATGATATTTAAAACAAACTTCCCATTCATACATTATGAATGGGAAGCACAAATTGTGTATTTCATTAGTTCATTACGAGCCTGCTATTTTTTTTATCAATGTCTTTACCGATAATATAACCGCCTGCTGCTCCTACTACGCCACCAACTATGGCGCCAAGGCCTTTTTTCTTACTGATGATTGCGCCACCGATTGCCCCTGCACCGGCGCCTATTGCAGCACCTTTAGCCGCTGCGCTCCAGCCTTTTTTCTTTTCGGTTTCTGTAGTGGTTGCTACAGGTTGGTTAGCTGTTCCGCCGGTGGTGCTACCTGGCTGCATGATCCCGTTATCACTTGTAGTGCCGGCAGGAGTTGGGTTAGGAGCCTGGGTTGCTACAGGAGGAGTATAAACTGCTGGCTGGCTTACCGGTGCTGTGTTTGCAGGTTTAGCAGGAGTATAAATTATCCGCTTTGTGATTGTTATCACCTGGGGAGCAGTCTTTACTTCAGCAGCCGGTAAAGGCTGAGCTGCAACGTCTGCGGCTGTATCAGCATTCACTTTATTTTGATAGGCAGAAGGATCGCTTAATAATTGGATGTCCCGCGTGTCGTCTTTAGGAGTATTGTTACAAGCTGCAAAGCTTGTGATGATTGCGATTGAAAGTAAAAAATTTTTCATGTTGATTAGTTTAATTGTGAATGATTCTTTTTATAATTCCGGTTGCCCGGTATAGCTAATAGAGTATTTATCAGAGAGAGGGTTTAACCCTGGTTTTTGGTATTAGGGTTACATTAACAAGCTTGCTGTAACTCCTGCAGATTTTGTAAAGGCTATTTAACAAGGTTTCATTTTAAAGCATTTTAAAAAATCATTTAAGTATGTTTAAAATGTATATGAAGAATTAGTGAATAAAAAATAAAATTGCTGCAGGCCTTTGCTTCAGAAAATTTTTCTAAAATATTTTCTTGATTTTTTTTCTAATAAGGCAACCTTTATCAATCCCCTCACGATTATTTTATAGGTTACCATATATACCTGGTTGTATACGAGTACTTAAAAATCGCTCTAAATAGATTTCCTGTTACCTTTTTGAAAATAAAAAACCTCGCCTGTTACCCGTGGAAACTTGCCAGCCAATGGAATGCATGCTTTAGAATAATAAACTTAACAACACATTTCTTAAACCTTAAACTCAATTTTATGCAAAAGATTACCCGGCTAAAAAGCAGCGGATTCGTTTTTACGGGCTGGCTACTTTTAATAGCAATTATATTGGTTATTCCCGGCTGTAAAAAAAATGCCACTGTTGCATTAATCCAGGATTTTACGCAGGTAAACCTGGTAGCAAACAACGATGAATATACGGCGGCCCGCATAGATCCTACTTTTATAAATGGATGGGGAATTGCGTTTGGTGGTACCGGTGCAGCGTGGGTATCTGCCGAAGGGGCAGGCTATAGTACCGTTTGGGACAAAGATGGCAATCAAATAATTCCACCGGTTACTATTCCTTCCGTAAGTGATATTGCTACCGGCGGCCACCCTACCGGCCAGGTTTTTAATGGTTCTCCTGATTTTAATCTTCCTAATGGAAAACCTGCAAAGTTTATTTTTGCCGGTGATGATGGTATCATTTCAGGGTGGAACGGCGGCCCCGCTGCTGTTACAGCAATTGATGATTCCCCAAGTGGTGCAAGCTACACCGGTATAACCATTGCTTCAGTTGATGGGCAGAATTATTTATACGTGGCCAATTTTAGCGCACATAAAGTTGATGTATACGACAAAAATTGGGTTGAAGTAGCAAAGCCTTTTACCGATCCCAATCTTCCTGCGGAGTATTCACCTTTTAATATTCAAAATGTAGGAGGTAAGCTTTTCGTGATGTATGCAAAAATTGGCTCCGATGGGGATGAAGTAAAAGGCCACAGCCTGGGAATTGTTGATATATATTGGCCCAATGGAAATTTCCAGAAACGTTTTGTTACCGGCGGAGCATTAAATGCACCATGGGGCGTCGCAGCGGCTCCTGCTGCTTTTTGGGGCGCTGGTTCTGATATATCCAATGCAATACTTGTAGGTAATTTTGGCGATGGCAAGATAAACGTTTATAGCCAGTCAGGCACCTATATCGGCCCGCTCCTATCCAATAATAAACCTTTAGAAATTGATGGATTGTGGGGCATTTCTTTTCCACCTGTAACAGCCACAAGTATTAATCCGGGATGGCTCTATTTTGCCGCAGGCCCTAATGGTGAAGCTGACGGCCTTTTTGGATATATAACAAAATAATTTTCTTTTCCAGTTTAAGTGAATGGGCCGGAGTCTTCCGGCCTTTTCTTATAACAGAGTTATGGGCTTTATAATAACACTTTTTAAATTACATAGGCGTAAAGCTTTTTAAAATTACAACCACATCGTGGTAATATTCCTTCGCATACGATATCCATATATAAAAACTTATATCAGGATACTCAGGATTGACGGGGAGAAGAACGGAAGCTGAAAAATTATCTTTAGAACCATCAATGGCACAACCCCAGAAACCATTTAAATTTTCCATGTAGATGGGTTGCGACTTTC